>CAYSKY010000823.1:0-1820 GCA_964431425.1 uncultured Burkholderiales bacterium | reverse complement strand
CTTTAGGATCGAGGTTAAACGTCTCCGGTTCAATATCGGCGAATACGGGGATCGCATTCCAATGCAGAATGGCAGTAGCACTCGCACACATTGTCCACGGGCTGACGATGACTTCGTCACCCGGCTCTATTCCAATGGCCCCCACCGCCGCAATCAAGCCCGATGTTGCAGAATTTACAGTTACCGCATGTTTAACGCCAAAATAGGACGCACACGCTTCTTCAAACTCGCGTACCTTGGGACCACCGAAAAAATCTTCGTGCCAAACACCAAGAAATCGTGACAAAACACCACTCTCGACGACCTGCTGAGCCGCCACAACCTCTTCCTTGCCGATCGGGTTGAACCGTTTAAACTCACGCTTGATGAGCTTCTGGCCGCCCAGCAGCGCTAGCTCTTGGCAATTATCCCCATTCATCATCCTGAGTGCCTATTGAAATTACGGTTGGATTGGACTGTTCTTTTTAGGCTATGGCCAAATTCCGGATTTGCTCGCAAAGACGCTGAGCTACTAGGGCCGACTCGACAGTACTAGCCATTGGATCACCGCGCATTATCGCACGGTAGATATTATCAACGGCGCCACACATGGACTGACCGTCGCCTCCCGCGCAGCGAACTCCCCCATCCAGCACACGATATCCTTTGAAAACATCACTTTCGACGACCCGGCGCTCGCGCCAAAAAAGGCCGCCGTCTTCCATCGTTAACACCCCGCCCGAGAAAACAAGCTGCAGTTCGAAAATCGCATAATCTTCCGCGTGGCCACACGCCATATGCACCGAGACCCCATCCGGACCGATCAACCAAGCCGGGATAGTCGGGTCATCGGGGAAGAAATCATTGATCGGCTCACCAACCTTGACGACTTGCAACGGCCCAACCAGAAAATTCAACAGGTCAAGCATATGAGAACCGTTATTTAGAACGCCTTTGTTATAAACCGCAGAAACAGATCTTAGCTTCCCCCATGTACCAGCCAGCATGTCTTGACGTAGCTGACGAATCCTGGCATCCCAACGCCGGTTGTAGTTCACGGCCAGCACAATCCCTGCATCAGCGTACAGCGCCGCGAATTTTTCTACCTGTGACAATTGCGTCGCTACCGGTTTTTCGCAGAACACGATTTTGGGCATCAGTTCGAGGGCAACTTCCAAGCCTGCCGCATGGCTGTGCGTGGGAGAACAAATACTGACAACGTCAAACCTCGCGCCTCGATCTGCCAATTCGGCAATGGCCCCATATCCATCGGGCACTGCCCACGCATCCATAAAATCATTGCGCTTGCGCGTGTCAGGCTCCACGCACGCTGCCAACCTAAATCTTCCATCGCGACAGAATGCTCCTGCGTGCGTATATGGCCAGCACCCAATTGGGCGCCCGTGGTCAAATCCACCCGCAATATTGCCGCAGCCTATGATCGCTACCGTCAATAAGCCATTCGTCATGACGTCAGAAATGCTCCCACGCCAACCCTGTACCCCGTCGGATATCCTGTTTTACTTTACGCCCGAGCACTATTTCAAGGTATTTGGTCGGCAGCCCCAACCCCGGCCTTATCGCTCTAACTTTATCTCGCGTCAGCACTTCCCCCGCTTTCATGTCCTGCACTACGTATAGGGTGCGTCGGAACTGCAATGATTTTTGCTCCGCTTTGGTCGGTCCGTAGCTGACTTGCCCGAGTGCCTGCCATGCACGTTCCATTTCGGTCACGAGTTGAGAAAGTTCGGCTGGTTCCATCGAGAAAGCGCTATCGACGCCACCTTCACTTCGATCTAGCGTAAAGTGTTTTTCGATGACCGTTGCGCCCAGTGCAACAC
>CAYSKY010000822.1:0-1821 GCA_964431425.1 uncultured Burkholderiales bacterium | reverse complement strand
GCTGAGCGCCACATACAATTTGCAGCGCGCGTAGTCTGTTGCGCCAAAGTGCGACTTCTCGCAGCCGACAATGATCGCATTGTCACATTCAAGTCCTTTGGCTTTGTGAATACTGCTCAGCACCAGCGCGGGCGGCATGGGCCGCGCATAAGAACGCTTTCTGGCGATTTCAGAAAACGCCTCGTCGGGCGTCTGGAACTGTCCCAGTCGAATACCATCTCGGAATTCAACCCAGTGATCGATCATCACCCCTTCAAATCCATTTGACTTCGATTCGATGAACTGATGAATCAAATCGAGCGCTGTCGCAACTCCGATATGTGAGGGGTCCTTCAAGAGCAGCCGGGCAATTTGCTGAATGTTTTCGGGAGCGCCCCTTGTGGACTTGCTGCAGCCTTCACGGATTTCACGACAGAGTCGATCTCCATGGCTACTAACGGTGAACCCCGTTGCAACGCCTGACATAAAGTCAACCATCGCACTGCCAATTTTCTCAGCGTCACCTGCGCTGATCTGAAGCTCTGCTACCAGTGTTGCCAGCGCTTCTCTTGTATGCCCTTCCCAAATTGGAACTCTTCGTCCCCAAAACGCACGAAGTGATTCGACGAGCTTATTTTGCGGAGCGAGTATCATCAGGCGCCCTGAAGCCTTCAGCAGGCGGTCAAGCGGTTTTCGCTCCTCACTCGGTAATTGATAGGCGCTTTGTGTTGGTGAAATATTGTCGCCATACAGAATGCTCAATGAAGCGGGCAGTTCGTCGCCTAGGTCAATTGCGTGGCCCATCTCAAGGCAACGTCGCGCCTTTTGTATCCATTTGCCGAGTTCTTGGCAGCCATCATTCCAGCGGTGAGGATGTCTTAGGGACTCGACGGCGGCCTCTGCTCTCAACACATTCCAGCGCGCTTTGGCAGCGAGAAGTTCCTTTGTTGAATTTGCGCCGTATATCCGCTGCAGCGGGTCGCCAAAAATGCGAACCTTTGATCCGGCTCTATGCAGTGCGACGACAACCGAGTGTTGATCGGCACTTGAATCTTGATGCTCATCGCAAACGATGATCGGATATCTGCTTGCCAATGCTCGGGCGACCATGGGTTGGGCGTTCAAGAAGGCGGCGACTTTGGCTGCCATAACTTCAAATCCTTTCCCGCCATCCCTCCAAGCCCAGGATGAAAGTTCTGCGGGCAATCCCAGCGACTTGTGATACGCGGTTGCCACCTGAGCTATCAGAGCGTCTATGGTCCGAATCTCCACCTTTCTACTTAATCCCTTGGTTCGTTCGGCAAAGACACCACACGCTGCGTGCGTATGTGCCAGGATAAGTAAGCGGCCCTCGCCGATGCCGGAGACAACATCGCACGCATATGCGGCGCCCTGATATGTTTTGCCGCAGCCTGCAGCGGCCTCAATGAGCACCAAGTCCCGGTCTGAACGCAATAAGTCTGCCGCAGCTTGGTCGCTCAAAGTTTTAGCTCACTAAGCTCCGCCTTGTTGGCAGCCTTTAGGATTGCGTTTACCAACGGCAGCATCAACGGTTGCATAGTAGGCCATGCCCCGAGACAGACCATTTTTTTAGCAAGTTCGCGGCCTCCCTTTATTGATTTGAACCAACAGCGTTCGTGACTTTCCCATGCCTTTTCTTGTCCTTGCGGTGCCCCGTCTTTTTTACCGGTTGCAGCTTCGATAATAAGTTCAGATAGGGTCTTGCCAGACCCGGCTAGTTTTTCCTCTATAGCTTGGGGACTCTTGTCCTCAATACCGACACGGAGCGCAAGTGTGCGAAGGCGGTCGCCAGTGCGCCCATTCTCCTCGTCCGTTATGAGG
>CAYSKY010000821.1:0-1823 GCA_964431425.1 uncultured Burkholderiales bacterium | reverse complement strand
GCATCAGCCAGCCCACCACTGGCCGCAGCCAGTCGGGCATGCGCCGTAACGGAAGGCCGCCGGCCGCTCGGATGACGTTTTGCATGAAACCCTTTACCGGCCCCTGCCGCTTGCCGGAACTGCCCGGCGCCGCCACGCGGACCTCGTCGCCCAGCAGGCCCAGCAGTTCCTCACCGCGTTCATTTCGCACCAGCAGCCACTGCTCGCCCTGCCCGCCCATGTATCCCACGGTGATGTCGGCCAAGACATTGGTGTAATCCACGCAGGTGCGGCAGGTCATCGGGAAAAAATCAGCGGGCAATTGCGACAGCGGCAGCATCAGGAAAGGGATCGCCTTCACCCGTCCGTCGGTGAATCGGATTTCAACGTGGTAGTCGGCGCGAAATTCCAGGTAGGTGATGCTGTCCGGCTCTTCGGAAATGAGTTCGAGAAACTGGTGAAAGCGCTCGGTGGTGCTGTTGTCCGAGCACGGCGTGCCGATCACATAAAGCCGCTCCAGACCCAGTTCTTTTTCCAGCGCGCGCAAGGCATACACCTGGCAGGGAATCCCCACTACGGCGAGACGCTTGTAGCCTTTGGCGATGGCGGGCTCCAGCAGCGCGAGCAAGGGCGCGTAGCCCATGCGCATGCCGCGACACTGGGCCATGCCTTCCGGCGTGGTAACCAGCACGGGCATCGGCCGCCACTTGTCGTTCGGGTCCGGCGCCATCGCCAGCACGGCGTCCACCGCGCCGGTCTCCAGCAAGCGCTCGGCAATGCGTGTGGTAATGCCGGTCCACTGGGCGCCTTCGCGTGGCGCCACCATGGCGGCACGCAACATGCGCCGGAAGGGGCCGAAGTGCAGTTCGTCCGGCCGGGCGGGATCTCGTGTCCGACCATGGACATGATTTTCCAGCGACGCATAGTCGGGCCGGATGAACTGGCAGGCATGGCCGCAGCGCTTGGGATCCGAAGATCGTGAGATTCCACAGTCGGTGCACAGGTCGCGCGGCGCCGCCGCCGCAACCGGCGCCGCCCATACGCCGCCGGCCCCCGCTTCGGTGCCGCTCACGCCGTCATGCCCGCGGGCTTGGCGCATAGCGCGGGGGAATGAGGGAGGCAAGGCATTGGGCAAGAGTTCATGACCAAACTCTAGCATTGACGCGCCTCGCAGGCCCAAACCAGCCTGCGAGGCCCGTCAAATGGCGATCCGTGTTGGCGGATGCGGGCTTGCCCCGGCTACTGCAACCGGAAAGAAAACGGCACTTCCACCATCACGTCGCGCCCCTGGCCCGCACACTGGAACTGCTGCACGGCTGCCAGCACGGCGCTGTTGAATACTCGGTTGCTGGAACTGACGATCTCGGCTCCGCGAATGCCACCACCGGCGCCGACGATGAAACGCGCAATCACGTCACCTTCCGCGCCGTCGCGACGCGCCATGAGCGGGTAGCGCATCGACGTGCGCACCGCCTGGGAATTCGGGCAGGCCGCGCTCACCGCCATAGACGGCGTGCTGCCGGCCCCATCCGTTACCGCCATCGACGACGATTCGCTGGAAATCACCGCATCGGCGGGGGCCGCGGCGATCGTTTGCTCTGGCACCGGGACCATTTGTACCGGTACATCCGGCACCGGCACGGTCACCGGACTCACCGCCTTGGTTTTATGGGTTTCGGGCCTGGGCGCCGGGGGCGGTGTGTTGTCGATGATGTTGATGTACTCAATGGACTCCGGCGGCAGAATGCGCATGCCAGTGCGCCCCAGCCCGGCCATCAGGCCGCCGATCAGGACCACGTGCAACGCAACCACCACGGAAAGACGCATGGCGCGCTTGGCGGGAC
>CAYSKY010000820.1:0-1827 GCA_964431425.1 uncultured Burkholderiales bacterium | reverse complement strand
CGGTCGTTGGTGCCGATGAACAGGCCGCGCGGACGCTGGAACACATGACCGAATTTCTGGCAGGCCAGGCCGACGGTGGGCGTGTACACAAACGGCATCAGCTCATCGATGTTTTCGCACATGACGCGGAAAAACAGCGCCTCGTTGCGATCGTGCAATGCATTGAGCGAGATGTATTTCTGCAGCGGGTCAGTGATGGTGCGCAGGTGATTGAGCACGCGCGTGGCCTGCTCTTCCTGGGTGTGCACGTGCGGCGGCAGCAGGCCCCTGAGGCCCAGCGCCTCACGTTCTTCTTCGGTAAAGGCGGTGCCTTTGTTGAGCAGCGGGTCGTGCAGCAGGGATACGCCGGTGGGCAGTGGGGCTTTGGTTTTGGTCAGCATGGTAAGTCTTCCCTATGTCGTGCCGCCTGCAACTGCGGTGGCCGGCAAGGGGACTCCCGGAGACCGTCTTGAACGGCCAAAGTTCGTGTCGAGGAGCGGGTGCGTACCGCAGTACGCCGGGCACCAGTGGCGCGAATTTCAGCCGCGCTGTCGGTTGTCGGAAGTTCCTGGAAGCCGGTCCCCGGCCAGACGGCGGGGTTGGACCAGGATGGTCAGATCATTTCAGCCTGCATCTCAATGGCACCGCAGGGGCACTCGGTGGCACAGACGCCGCAGCCCTTGCAGTATTCATAGTTGAATTCAAAGCGGTTGCCCGGGCCCAACTTGATGACGGCGTTGTCCGGGCAGACGCCGTAGCAGTTGTCGCATTCAAAACAGTTGCCGCAGGACAGGCAGCGGCGCGCCTCAAATAGCGCATTGTCCTCGGTGAGGCCGCCCAGCACTTCGTCAAAGCTGGACTGCCGGCGCACGATGTCGAGCATCGGCTGTACGGTCTTGGGCGCATCCGAGTAATACCAGGTGTTGAGTTTGTCGAAGCTGGCGAGGGTGTGTTTTTCGGGTGCGGCATAGCTGCCGCCCTTGAGCCACGCATCGATGTTGCGCGCGGCCTTTTTGCCGTGACCAATCGCGACTGTGACGGTGCGCTCGGAGGGCACCATGTCGCCGCCGGCAAAAATACCCGCACGGCCGGTCATCATGTTGCGATCGACCTTGACCACGCCGTTCTCGATGGTGAGGCCCTGGACCTTGTTCAGCAATGACAGGTCCACATCCTGGCCCAATGCCAGCACCAGTGTGTCGGCTTCGATGGTCTCGAATTCACCCGTAGGCTGCGGGAAACCCTTGTCGTCCAGCGCCATCTTTTCCACCGTGAAGGTGGTGTCTTCAACGCTCTTGATGGTGTTCAACCACTTGACCATGATGCCTTCCTCCAGCGCTTCCTGGAGTTCGAAATCATGCGCGGGCATTTGCTCGCGGGTGCGGCGATAAACGATCAGCGCCTCAGTGGCGCCCATGCGCTTGGCAGTGCGTGCCACGTCCAGCGCGGTGTTGCCGCCACCGTACACAATCACGCGACGGCCGAGCTGCGGCTTTTCGCCGGTTTCCATGCCGCGCAAGACACTCACGGCATCGAGGATGCGGGTGGCGTCGCGCGCGGGGATCGAGGTGCGCTTGGCTACATGCGCGCCCACGGCGAGGAAGGCCGCGTCGAAGCCGCCTTCTTTCATGCTGGCTTCGATGTCGTCCACACGCTTGTTCAGCACCAGAGTCACGCCCAGGTCCAGGATGCGCTGCACCTCGGCATCGAGCACGTCGCGCGGCAGGCGGTATTGCGGGATGCCGAAGCGCATCATGCCGCCGGTCAACGGGCCGGCCTCATGAATGGTGACGGCATGCCCCATGCGCGCCAGGTGATACGCGGCCGACAGTCCCGACGGTCCGGCAC
>CAYSKY010000819.1:0-1828 GCA_964431425.1 uncultured Burkholderiales bacterium | reverse complement strand
CCAGAATCTGGAAGTCCATGCCTTTTTCGTACAGCACAATACGGCAGCGGTGGCTGAAGGGGCACGTGGTCCCCGAGTACAAAGTCATCATGGCGGCGTTACCTGTCTTTTTTAGTACGTTATCTACGGCTCAAAATGCCAAGCCGCGCTGGTGTGCGCGGCTTCCACACCCGGGAACGATTGCGCGAACCCGGCGGCCTGTCGTGGGGTGCAACGCTTACTTCACGTCCTTCCAGTACTCGTGCTTCAGAAAGTAGGCGATGAAGAAAAATACGGTAAGGAAGAGAAGCACGAGCACACCGAGCTGGGTGCGGTCGGCGCGTGAGGGCTCGCCCATGTAGGTCAGGTAGTTGACGAGGTCACCGACGAAGCGGTCGTACTCAGCCTGGGACATGGTGCCGGCGCGTTCCACCGCCAGCTTCATGACGGGCTCGGGCTTGCCGTCGTGGCCGGGCCGTTCGCCCGTCTTGACCATTGCTTGCGTACCCTGCAAATCATGCAGCACGTGCGGCATGGCAACACCCGGGAAAAGCGGGTTGGCCCAGCCGGTCGGCGATGAATCGCTGTGATGGAAGCTGCGCAGGAAGGTGTAAACCCAGTCGGAGCCGCGTACACGGGTCACCAATGTCAGATCGGGCGGAACACCGCCGAACCATTCCTTGGCGTCCGACGGTTCCAGTGCGGAGATCATCGCATCGCTGATCTTGCTGTCGGTGAGGATGAGGTTGTCCTTGATCTGCGCCTCGGTCAGGCCGATCTTGGTCAGAGCGCTGTAACGCATGAAGGCAGCGTTGTGGCAGTTCAGGCAATAGTTGACGAAATTGCGGGCGCCACGTTGCAGGGACGCCTGATCCTGCAGGTTGATCGGCGCGCGATCCAGCGGCGGCTCCGCGCCACCGGACGCAAATGCGGCTGCAGGTGCCAGTGCGAGTGCGGTCAGCGCAGTCGCTGCAGACCGGCACAACAGGGTGCGAAAGCTCTTCATATTAGTAATTCACCCTTTCCGGTTCCGGCAGCTCTTTGTCCCGGGCTGTGTACCAGGGCATGAGCAGGAAAAATGCAAAGTAAATGATGGTCAACAATCGCGCAACCAGCGTTGCCACGTCCATGCCGCCGATCATCGGAAAGCCCTTGGGCGCCTGACCCCAGACCGTAGTCGGCACTACCCCGAGGTAACCCAGAATCACGAATGCAATGACGAACGCAGTCAGGAACCACTTGTAGATCGGCCCGCGGTAACGGATCGATTTGACCTTGCCGCGATCCAGCCACGGCAGAACGAACAGGATCATCACTGCACCACCCATCACAGCCACGCCGTAAAACTGGGTGGCCGGCAGGAACGACGCAAGCTCCGAAGGCACGGCGCGCAACATGGCATAGAACGGCGTGAAGTACCAGACAGGTGCAATGTGGGCTGGCGTCTGCAGCGGATTTGCGGGGACGAAATTCGGGCCTTCCAGGAAGTAGCCACCCATCTCAGGCGCAAAAAACACGATGGCCGTGAATACCATCAGGAACACCACAACACCCATGATGTCCTTGACCGTGTAGTACGGATGGAACGGAATGCCGTCCAGCGGTGTGCCGGTCTTGGGGTCGATATTCTTCTTGATTTCGATGCCGTCCGGATTGTTCGAGCCGACTTCGTGCAGGGCCATCAGGTGGGCTGCCACAAGACCCAGCAAGACCAGCGGAATGGCGATCACGTGAAAGGCAAAGAATCGGTTCAGCGTGGCATCGCCCACATTGAAGTCACCGCGCACCCAGATGGCCAGATCGGGGCCGATCAGTGGAATGGCAGCGAACAGGTTGATGATCACCTGCG
>CAYSKY010000818.1:0-1828 GCA_964431425.1 uncultured Burkholderiales bacterium | reverse complement strand
CTTGCCGGGATTGGCTTTGGCGTAAGCGATCAGTTCCTTGACGTTGTTCGCGGGAATGGCCGGGTTGATGACGATGACATTCTGCGAAACCGCCAGCATGGTGATCGGCGCGAAGTCCTTCACCGGATCGTAGGGCAGCTTCTTGTAGAGGCTCACCGCGATGGCATGATTGCTCGAGGTGCCGATGGTCAGGGTGTAGCCGTCAGGCGCGGCCTTGGCCACCTGGTCGGCGCCGATAGTGCCGCCGGCACCCGGCTTGTTTTCGATGATGACCTGTTGCTTCAGTTCATCCGCCAGCCTGGCGGCGAAGTCACGGGAGAGGATGTCGGTGGCGCCGCCCGGCGGAAATCCGATCACGATGCGGATGGGCTTGCCGGGGTAGGTATCGGCGTTTGCGGCGAAAGCGAATATTGCCAACAGGCTCCCGGCGATCAGGCTGAAGGCGGCGGGCAGTTTCATGGTCGGGCTCCTGGAATGAAATGGTGACGAGCACAGAATCGATTGGTGCGCGACGACGATAGAATGCACGCTTTGGTGTGCGCCGTGTCGCACCCGCGAGAAAAAGGAAATCGCATGAACACTATCAAGTCCGCGCTGGTTGCGCGCATCCGAGCGCAGTCAGGCGCCTTCGCCGCCCTGGTTTTTTTGAGTGGACTTGCGTCGGCCCATGTGGCCGAATGCAGTCGCTTCGATGGCGTCGATCAGCTTCGCTGCGAGCGGCACCTGAAGATGGCCGAGAAGTGTGGATTGCTCAAAGGGCCTGCGCACCACGTCTGCGATCGCGAGTTTCTGCTGGCCAATCCGCTGGTTTGTACGGCCCTCAAGCCGGAGCAGAAGCCCGCGTGCGAGGCTGAAATCAAGGCGTTCAAAGCCTGTGAACCGAGGCCGGGGCTGGAATTTATTACTTGTGTGAAGCAAACCACGGGCGCCAGCCCGGTCGGGCACTAGCGTATGGCGGCCAAACCCAAGCACTGGCGTGGCTCCCAGGGCGAAAGTGCCTGCGAAGCCGCACCAGTGCTGGAGTTTGACGTTTCCCCGGGCGTGGCATGACGCCTTCTGCGATACCCGGATCGCCACTAAAAGCACAGTCCGCCGCGGCCAGGCCGACACCGCCACGTTGGCTGGCGTACTTGGTGCTGGGTATCGCGGTGTTGATTGTTTCCAGTGCCGCAATCTTCATCCGCTTTGCGCAAGCCGATGGTGTGGCCTCGCTTGCCATCGCCGCCTGGCGCCTGACGATTGCCGCAGCGGTGCTGGCACCCATTGTGATGCTGCGGCACCGCGACGAGATCGCCGCGATGCCCCCGCGCTCATGGTGCCTCGGTGTGGCGTCGGGCCTGTTTCTCGCTGCGCATTTCGCGGCGTGGATTTCGTCTCTGGCGTTTACGTCGGTGGCCAGCAGCCTCGCGCTGGTGTCGACCAATCCGGTGTGGATCGCACTGGCCTCATGGCTGCTGTTTCGGGAGCGGCTCGGTATCGGCCTGCTGCTGGGCATTGCGGCGGCGGTGGGGGGCAGTGCGCTTATCTTTGCGTCGGACGCGGGGCCGACCTCCACGCCAACGGCAACCAACCCGCTGCTTGGCAATGTGCTCGCGCTGCTGGGTTCGCTCACCGTATGTGGCTATTTGCTCATCGGTCGCCGCCTGCGCGCCAGCGTGTCCCTGCTTCCCTACATCTGGCTGGTTTACACATCGGCAGCCGCCTTTCTGATGCTGGGGGCGGCGGCGGCAGGCGTCGCGTTGGGCGGCTACTCCCAGCTGGGCTGGGGCTGCCTGCTGGTGTTGGCGCTTGGGCCGCAATTGCTCGGCCACAGCGCCTTCAACTGGGC
>CAYSKY010000817.1:0-1831 GCA_964431425.1 uncultured Burkholderiales bacterium | reverse complement strand
ATCGCGCCCTGTCAGTGCTCGTCAGCTTTCGCGCCGACGACACCGCGCTGTCGCTTTCGCAACTGGCCGATCGCACCGGGCTGTACAAAAGCACGCTGCTGCGGCTGATTGCTTCGCTTGAACATGCGCGCCTCATGCAACGTCATGCCGACGGGCGCTACGGCCTCGGCGCCGGCGTGGCACGGTTGAATGCAATCTACGTGCGCTCGTTCTCGCTCGAAGGCGTTGTCATGCCGGCGCTGCACAAGCTGGTGGCGGCAACGCGTGAGAGTGCCGCGTACCATGTGCGCCAGGGCGACCGGCGGCTATGCCTGTTCCGGGTGGATTCGCCGCAACCGGTAAGGGATCACATTCGAGCGGGCGACCTGCTCCCGCTGGAAAAAGGGGCCGGCGGGCGCGTGCTGACGGCGTTTGGCGGCGCAAAAGGCGCGCGCTATGCGCAGATCCGGCGCGACGGCTTTCTGGTGGCAGTGGGTGACCGGGTGCCGGAACTGGCCGGCATTTCAGCGCCGGTGTTTGACGCCAACGCGCAACTGGCCGGTGCGGTCACCCTGACCATGCCGTCCACGCGGCTCAATCACAAACACGTCGGGCCGGTGCGGGCCGCCGCGCGCGAACTGACACTCGCGCTCGGTGGCCATCCCGCCGTTTAGCCAACGCTACTTGGCGAGCCCCATGCGCTTGGCAACCTCCGTGTAGACCTTGGTGCGCTCGGCCATGAAGGCAGGGATCTTGTCGTAGGTGATATCCAGCAGTTCGAACCCGCCGTCGGCCATGCGCTTCTGGAATTCAGGATCGCGGTTGATCTCGCTCATCATGTCCGAGATGCGCTTGCGCAACTCCACCGGCGTGGTTTTGGGCACGGCAATGCCGCGATAAGCGCCGTCCACCCAGTCGATTCCCAGTTCACGGAAGGTCGGCACATCCGGAAACTGAGGATGCCGCTTTTCGGTGGCGATGGCCAGCATGCGCGTCTTACCTTTCTGGGCGATGGCAAGCGTCACATAAGACATGGCCATGTCCACGTGCCCGCCCAGCAATGAAGCCACCAGATCACCCGTGCCCTTGAACGGCACGTAGGTGGTCTTGATACCGGCCGCGCCATTCCAGCGCTCGGTGGCCACATGGTTGGCGGAATTGGTGCCTGAGCCCGCGATATTGATCGAGCCCGGCTTGGCCTTGGCTGCCGCCAGCAACTCCTGGTAGGTCTTGAACGGCGACTCGCTGCGCACCACGATGGCATCCGGCGTGTAGTGGTAGAAGTGCACGTTGTGGATGTCGTCGGTCTTGTACTGCACCGTGCCTTCCATGGGTTGCAGCACCAGGTGCGGCAGATTGGTGCTGGTCAGGGTGTAGCCGTCGCCGGGGTAGGTATTGGCCTGCGACCAGGCCAGTGCGCCGCCCGCACCCGGCTTGGATTCGACGATGAAGTCCTGGCCGAATTTCTTCTTGAACACCATCGACTGGAAGCGCGCACCGATGTCCGACTCGCCACCCGGCGCGAAGGGAATGATGTAACGCACCGGTTTGTCCGGGTACTCGGCGAACGCAGTTCCGGAAACAGCCAGTGTCATTGCCAGCAGCAAGCGCGACAGCTTCATGTGAATCTCCTCAAGTATGTTTTGTTGTTGTGCAGCGATGATGCAGTTTAGCCAAATCAGGCGACGGCGTCGGCAATCGCCTTGCCAACCTCGGACGTCGATGCCGTGCCACCCATGTCGCGCGTGCGCGGACCGTCCACCAGCACGGTCTCGATGGCCTTGACGATGGCGTCGCCCGCGTCTTTGTGACCGAGGTGCTCCAGCATCATCGCGCCGCTCCAGATCTGGCC
>CAYSKY010000816.1:0-1837 GCA_964431425.1 uncultured Burkholderiales bacterium | reverse complement strand
GTCCATGATCTTGTGCTTGCCCGTGTAGAACGGGTGCGATTCCGACGAGACTTCAATCTTGATGACCGGGTATTCCTTGCCGTCGGTCCATTGCATTTTTTCGCGGCCCTTCACGTCTGCGGTTGTGCGCGTGAGGAATTTGAAATCGCACGATGAGTCAAAAAAGATGACTTCGTGATAATCGGGGTGGGTATTGGCTTTCATGGTTTTGCCTTTCTTTTCGTAAAGGGTGCGCCTGCGGGCACCTCTATTCGAACAAGTGTTTTGGGGAATCAATAATTATGCCCCATTTCAGGGGGGTTGGCAAAGGCGGGTCCATGCGGCGCGTGGGTAACGGTTGTGCCCAATTTGGTGCGCGATTACAATTCGATACGAAAATACGTTAGTATTAAAAAATTATACCGCATGAGCGCCGCCATGGAAACCAACACCGCCTCTTCGCGCCCGTCCGCGCCATCGCCCGGCCAGACTTCCCTGCTGATTGATGCCCTGAAAAAGCTGCTGCGCGCGCGCGGCATGACCTATCGGGATCTGGGAAAGGCACTCGGCAAGTCCGAGGCCAGCATCAAACGGCTGTTTGCCAAGGAAGCGCTGACCTTAAAGCGCCTGGAAGAGATTTGCGGGTGCCTTGATGTGGACCTCTTTGAACTGACCACCGTGGCGCGCAACCAATCCGCACAGGCCCAGGAACTGTCTGTGGAGCAGGAGGCAGCGCTCGCGGCGGATGTGCGGCTGCTGGGTGTGTTCTATCTCGTACTGAACGACTGGCGCCTGCCGGACATTCTGGAGCGCTACGAGATCGAAAAGGCCGAGGCCATCATGCTGCTGGCCAAACTCGATCATCTGGGGCTGATCAAACTGATGCCGGGAGACCGGATCCGTCTGATGATCCCCCGTACCATGCGGCTTCGAAATGATGGACCCATCCGGCGTGTGCACGGCAACCGGGTAATCGGCGAATTCGTATCGGGTGACTTTGTATCGGCAGGCGGCATGTTCCGGATGGAACTGCGCGAACTGTCCGAGCCGTCCTATTCGCTGTTACAGCGGCGGCTGGAACGCATCTGCCAGGAGTTCAACGAACTTGCCGAGCTGGACAGCTACCTGCCATCAGAACAGCGCAAGACCATCGGCCTCGCCGTCGGAACAAAACCCTGGACCATGTCGCTGGTGTCGGGGATCAAGCAGCGCCCCGGCTGACCATCGCGTTCCGACGGGCTGAATTGCCTGCGCCGGGGAGGCGCGAGCCGCAACTGCGTGGGCCGACGAGGGCCGGCGGCCAACCCTAGTTTTTCTTCATCGAATCGAAAAATTCGCCGTTGTTCTTGGTGGCTTTCAATTTGTCGACCAGGAACTCGGTCGCTTCCAGTTCATCCATGCTGTACATCATCTTGCGCAGAACCCAGACTTTCTGCAGCAATTCGGGCTTGATGAGCAGTTCTTCCTTGCGGGTGCCTGAACGGTTCACATTGATGGCCGGATAAACGCGCTTTTCAGCGGCACGGCGATCCAGATGGACTTCCATGTTGCCGGTGCCCTTGAATTCTTCGTAAATGACGTCGTCCATGCGCGAGCCGGTGTCGATCAGCGCCGTGGCGATAATGGTCAGGGAGCCGCCTTCCTCGATGTTGCGTGCGGCACCAAAAAAGCGCTTCGGGCGTTGCAGGGCGTTGGCGTCCACACCGCCTGTCAACACCTTGCCTGAGGCCGGTACCACGGTATTGTAGGCGCGTGCCAGACGGGTGATGGAGTCCAGCAGGATCACCACGTCGCGCTTGTGTTCGACGAGGCGCTTGGCTTTCTCGATCACCATTTCGGCGACCTGGACATGACGTGT
>CAYSKY010000815.1:1581-1840 GCA_964431425.1 uncultured Burkholderiales bacterium | reverse complement strand
ACAAGACCGGCTTCCACATGCTGCACACGCTGTTCCAGACTTCGATCCAGTTCCCGTCGATCAAACGTTTCGACGAGCACTTCTGCGTGGAACTGCTGGTGGAGGACGGACGCACGCAGGGTGCGCTGATCATCAACATCGCCTCGGGTGAGTTCACGCTGATCGAGGCCAAATCGGTCGTGATCGCCACCGGTGGCGCGGGGCGCGTGTTCCGCGAAAACACCAATGGCGGCATTGTCACCGGCGACGGCATGTCGCT
>CAYSKY010000815.1:0-1571 GCA_964431425.1 uncultured Burkholderiales bacterium | reverse complement strand
GGCCTATCGTCACGGCATACCTTTGCGCGATATGGAATTCGTGCAATACCACCCGACCTGCATGCCGGGCACCGGGCTGCTGTTCACCGAGGCATGTCGCGGTGAAGGCGGGTTCCTGCTCAACAAGGACGGTTACCGCTATCTGCAGGATTACGGCCTCGGGCCGGCCATGCCCAAACCGGTCAACAAGGCGATGGAACTTGGCCCCCGCGACCGGCTCAGCCAGGCATTCTGGTACGAACAACAAAAAGGCCGCACCATCGAAGGTCGGCACGGATCCGTGGTGCATCTGGACCTGCGGCATCTGGGCGAAAAATACCTGCGGGAGCGATTGCCGCAGATTTATGAACTCGCCGAGGAATTCCTGGGTGTGGATCCGGCGCACACGCCGATCCCGGTGCGACCGGCCGTCCATTACACGATGGGTGGCATCACGGTGGATGGCAAGTGTGCCGCTCCGGTAGTCGCCGGGCTCTACGCTGCCGGCGAATGCGCCAGCGTGGGTATCCACGGCGCCAACCGGCTCGGCTCCAATTCGCTGACCGAACTGTGTGTGTTCGGCAAGGTGGCCGGCGAAGAGGCGGCGAAATTTGCAAGAAGCGCCGGCCCCATCAATGCGGGCGCGGTCAAACAGCAGGCTGATGCCGCCGAAAAACGGGCGGTCGGCGTGGTGCGCGACAGCAAGGGTACGGAACGCATTTCGGTGCTGCGGCGCGAGATGGCGGAAAGCATGGAGCGCGGTTGCGGCATCTATCGCACCGGTGATGAAATGCAGGCCACCTGCGACAAGCTGGCCGAATTGCGCGAACGCGCAAAGAAACTGGAAGTGAGCGACAAGACCAGTGTCTTCAACACCGAGTGGCTGCTGGCGATCGAGTTGGGGTACCAGCTGGAAGTGGCGCAGGCGATGGCACATTCGGCACTGCAGCGCAGGGAGTCGCGCGGCGCGCACCAGCGCCTCGACGGCTACACCACGCGCGACGACGCCAACTTCCTCAAGCACTCGTTGGCGACCTTTGCCGGTGACGGCGCACCCGCCATCAGCTATTCCGAGGTGAAGATCACCCACCTGCCGCCGGGCGTGCGTGCCTACGGTGCCGCCGGCGAAAAGGCGGAGAAGGAAGAGAAAGCCAAGTCAGACGCCGCCTCGGCGCAAGGACAATCAGCATGACGACCAAGACCATCCCAATCCAGAAGGGGGCGCCGCAGGGTGCCACCAAGACCATCGAGATGGAGATCCTGCGCTACATCCCGGAAAAGCAGGACACGCCCTATCCGCAGACCTTCACCGTGCCGTTTACCGACGACATGTCGGTGTTGCAAGGGCTGCAGTACATCAAGGATGAACTTGACGGATCGCTTTCCTACCGCTGGTCGTGCCGCATGGCCATCTGCGGCAGCTGCGGCATGATGATCGATGGCGTACCCAAGCTCGCCTGCAAGACCTTTCTTCGCGACTACACTTCCGGCAAGGTGCGGGTCGAGGCGCTGGCGCACTTCCCGATCGAGCGCGATCTGGTCATCGTCATGGACGACTTCATCCAGAAGCTGGAGAGCATCAAGCCCTACAT
>CAYSKY010000814.1:0-1841 GCA_964431425.1 uncultured Burkholderiales bacterium | reverse complement strand
GCCCCTGTTCGTGCAATCGGACAAAGACTTCCACGACGGCCGCCGACATTTTCGCGTCCATGGTGAAATAGCCGCCCTGATGCCCTTCGGTATCGGCGTAAGTCCAGTTGGCCGAGTCGCCCAGACGCCGCATCTGGCGGGTGATGGTGGAGCCGGACTGATGCTTCCATTCCCAGACGCGCTTGATGAAATCATCGCGGCCGAGGTCGTGGCGGGTCTTGCCTTCCGCCTGCAACTGGCGTTCCACCACAATCTGGGTGGCGATACCGGCGTGGTCTGTGCCGACCACCCAGTTGGTGTTGTGGCCCAGCATCCGGTGATAGCGGACCAGAGTATCCATCAGCGTCTGCTGGAAGGCATGGCCCATGTGCAGTGTGCCGGTCACATTGGGCGGCGGCAACTGGATGCAATAGCCTGGCCTTGTGGCATCGGTGCCCGACCTGAAATAACCCGCCTGTTCCCATTTGGGATACCAGTCCGATTCGATCGCTATCGGGTCAAAGGCTTTGGCCAATGCGTTGTCGAGCGCGTTGGGCTGGGGGGCGGCGGCTTGGGTCATGACACTTGATTTCGGTTCGGTTGAATCAGATGTTGCACCCGGCAGGGTGCAACGGAAGGAGGTTATTTCTGTCGGAGCTTGTCGGCGAGCGCGCCGTTGACGGCATCGCCGATCTCGTTGGCGATTTCCTGGCGCATGTCGCTGATCACGCTGGAGATGGCGACATTGATCTGCGTGGCAAGCTGCGCGGCAATGCGATCTTCGAGCTTGTTGGCAAGATCGCGATCGATCTTGCCGTACACACGCGAGAAAATTTCCTGCGAGAGTGCATCAATTTCTGGTTCGCTCAGCTGTTGCAATGCGGCCGAAGTATCGACCGGCTCAGGTTGCCAGTCGGGTGCATGGACCACATCGGTCAGCAGCGGCACATTGCGGTCGTCGAACACATCGCCCGGACGCCGTGACGCATCATGCTTGCCCAGCAGGGCATCAACTTTTTCCGCCAGTTCGCGTTCGCGGTCGATGCTCATCTCGCGGCAATGTCCTCGGTGGATACCTGGAATCCTCGCGACTTGTAGAATTTCAGCCGCTCGCGGGCATGCCCCCGGTCGTCGGGGTCCGTGCTCACCACTTCGCGCAGTTGCTCGAACCGGCTGAAGAATGCCGGCGGTTCGTTTCCGAGGTTGAGCAACGCTTCGTGGTGCATCAGCGTATCTGCACTGCTGGTGATCACCACCGGTGTCTGTGCGGCCAATGGATGGTGCGCCTTTACGTGCGGGACAAATGACAGTTGAGCAAACGTCCACAACTCCCGGTCAAAGCGATCGGCGATATGCACATCCGGCGCGTACACCATGAGCTTGCGTCCGCCTTCGTAGGCCTTCTTCGCAAGCTTGCACGCAAACACGAGCTTGCTGTCGACGTTGAAAAAGAACTTGATTTCAGTCATGCGGTCGTCCGGCCACCGCCCCGGGGCAGCCGGGGCGGCATGCGGCGGCTAGATGCCGGCACGCTTGAACAGGAAATTGGCCAGCAAGGGAACGGGGCGACCGGTTGCTCCCTTTTCAGCCCCTGATTTCCAGGCCGTGCCGGCGATGTCCAGATGCGCCCACTTGTACGATTTGGTGAAGCGGCCAAGGAAGCAGGCGGCGGTAATGCTGCCACCCGGGCGGCCGGCGATGTTGGGGATATCCGCAAAGTTGCTCTTCAATCCTTCGTCATATTCCGGCCCCATCGGCAGCTGCCATGCGGCATCCTGGGCAACGCTGCCGGCAACGATGAGTTCCTGCGCCAGCTTATCGTCGTTCGCAAACACGCCCGTCGTGACGTGGCCCAGCGCGAT
>CAYSKY010000813.1:0-1845 GCA_964431425.1 uncultured Burkholderiales bacterium | reverse complement strand
GTTCGGCATCGTCAAGGCCATGATGCAAACCGGCATCACACCGGACTTCATCGTGGTGGACGGCGGCGAAGGCGGCACCGGCGCGGCACCGCTGGAATTCACCGATCACGTTGGCGCCCCGCTGCGCGAAGCACTGATGCTGGTGCACAACACGCTGGTGGGCGTGAACCTGCGCGACAAGATCAAGATCGGTGCCTCGGGCAAGATCGTTACCGCCTTCGACATTTCCCGCACCATCGCCATGGGCGCGGACTGGTGCAATGCCGCGCGCGGCTTCATGTTCGCGCTGGGCTGCCTGCAGGCCCAGACCTGCCACACCGGCTTCTGCCCGACCGGCGTCACCACACAGGACCCGAAGCGCATGCGTGCGCTGGTGGTGCCTGACAAAGCCGAGCGCGTGTTCCAGTTTCATCGCAATACGCTCGAAGCCCTCAAAGAACTGCTGGCTGCGGCTGGTCTTACCCACCCCAACCAGCTGGGCCCGGAGCATGTGATCCGCCGCGTTTCCTCGACTGAAGTGCGGTCCCTGGCGGCGTTGCACATGTGGGCCAAGCCGGGCGAGCTGCTGCAGCATGTGCCCGACCTGCCGGTGTTCAAGGTGTTCTGGGAGGTTTCGCGACCCGATTCTTTCGTGGCGCCGCCCAATGTGCTGAACATGCACAGCACCAAGTCGCGCTAGGCCCATTCGCACCAAGCCGCACCAAGCCTGTTCAGTAGCCGCGCGCCGCGTCCACCACGCCATCGATCTGGTCGACCGGACTGCCGGCTTCGATCTGGCGGATCTTGCCGGCGATTTGCGCCGCACTTTCAGCCAGCAGCGTGATGGCCGATATGTGCGGTGTCACCGTGATTTTCGGGTGGTGCCAGAACGGGTGGACCGCCGGCAGGGGTTCCTCGCGGAATACATCCAGCGTTGCGCCCGCCAGATGGCCGGCATCGATCAGCGCAATCAAATCCTCGTCCACCACGTGCTGGCCGCGCGCCACGTTGATCAGGTAGGCATCAGGTTGCAACTTCGAAAGATTGGCACTATTCAGGATGCCGTCGGTTTCGGGTGTCAGCGGCAGCACGCACACCAGCACCCGTACCCGCGACAGGAATGCGTCCAGCGCGGCCATGCCGTGGCAGGTCTCGACACTGGCGACCGCGCGAGCCGAGCGCGACCAGCCCAGCGTCGGGTATCCAAGCGCCGCCACGGCTTGCGCAACCGGTGCGCCAATCGACCCCAGGCCCATCACGCCCACGGGCCAGTCGGCACGCATGATGCCGGGGTGTTTGCGCCACACTCCCTGCGCCTGCTGGATTTCATAGGCGGCCAGCTGCCGTGTATGCCGCACCAGCGCATGGCAGACGTACTCGGCCATCTGCGCCGACATGCCGGCGTCGTTGAGCCGGATGATGGGTGCCCCTCGGGTCATCGCCATCAGGTCGGGGGTGCGCAGCAGTTTGTCCACCCCGGCCCCCATGGTAAAGATGGCCCTGAACGGCTCGGGGGCTGCAAAGATTTCAGCCGGCGGTGCCCACACCACCGCGTAGTCAGCCCCCCGGTGACCCGCCGCCGGGTCAAACGCCCAGACCTCCGCGCCGGGGAAGCACCGCGAGAGCGCATCACACCACGGTTTCGCCTCGTCGCCGGGCGTATAGACCACGATTTTCATGCGGAAAGCTTTCCGATCAGGGGATACCGGCGTTGGCGGCGCAGACAGGCGACCGCACTGCGGCTGGTGGTGGCATTGAGGCAGCTTATGACGCCCGGCTATTAACTTATGCACCTTGCGCTGTGCCCGGGCGGCTACAACGCTCCACCGCAGGCGACAGGCGATTTTACCAAATCGTTACAAATGA
>CAYSKY010000812.1:0-1847 GCA_964431425.1 uncultured Burkholderiales bacterium | reverse complement strand
CGACTGGGTGAAAGCCAAGGCGCTGCTGGAGGACATGATCGGGGACGCCACTTGACCGCCGCCGGATGGGTGCGGGCATGAACAAGACCCGGTGGCAACAGCGCTCGGCTGCGTTTGATGCGCTGATCGAAATGCCGGCCACGGAACGCGAGGCGCGGCTCGCGGCCATGGCCGTCGACGACGCCGGCGAGGCGGCGGCGTTGCGCCGCATGCTTGAGGATTTCGAGGCGGCCGCCGGCCCGCCCAGTGTCGCAGGGCTGGGGCTGCGCGCCTTTGAGGCCGAGCTGGATGCCGCCACCGCCGCCGCGCCACCGCGCGCGCCGGGCGAGGACATCGGCGCCTGGCGGCTGCTGCGCAAGATCGGCGAGGGCGGCATGGGCGCGGTGTGGCTGGCGGCGCGCCAGGACGGACATTTCGAGGGGCAGGCCGCCATCAAGTTCCTGCGCACGGGGCTGGGCAATGCCGAGGTCATGCAGCGTTTCCTGCGGGAGCGGCGCCTGCTGGCACGCCTCACGCACCCCGGCATCGCGCGCCTGCTTGACGCCGGCACCCACCGCGGCGAGCCGTACCTGGTCATGGAATACGTGGACGGGGATCCGATCACCACCTGGGCGGCCGCGCATGCCCCGCGGGTGGCGGAACGCGTGGCGCTGATGCTCAAGGTGTGCCGCGCCGCGGAGCACGCCCACGGCCAGCTGATCGTGCACCGTGACCTCAAGCCTTCGAATGTGATGGTCACGCGCTCCGGTGCGCCGTCGCTACTGGACTTCGGCATCGCCAAGCTTATCGACGGCGAGGGCGGCGCGGATGGCACCACCGCACTCACCAGCCTGGGCGGGCGCGGTTACACGCTGGGCTATTGCGCTCCCGAGCAGATCACCGGTGAACCAACGGGCGTGGCCGCCGATGTGTTCTCGATGGGCGTGCTGCTGTTCGAGTTGCTGACCGGTGTGCTGCCGTTCCGGGCTGAGGCAGGGCGAACCGGCCGGGCCGCGCTGGAGCATGCCGTGGTGCACGGTGATGCGCTTGCGTTAAGCCGCGCATTGGACGACCCGCCGCCAGCCGGCGCGGGCTTTCGGCCGGTTGACGCGTCACGCGCGCGTGGCGACCTGGAGGCCGTTGTCAGCAAGGCTCTGCGCAAGAACCCTGCCGACCGCTACGCCACTGTCAGTGCGCTGGCCGATGATCTGGACCGCTGGCTGGGCAACATGCCGGTGCTGGCGCGGCGCGGCAACTGGCAGGTCAAGACGGTACTGTGGCTCAAGCGCAACCGCGCGCTTGCGGCGGTGACCGCCGCTGCGTTTCTGGCGGTGGGGGCCGGTCTGGTGGTCGCCGTCTGGCAGGCGGAGCGAGCGCGTACCGCCGCCGCACTGGCCGGTGCCGAAGCGCTGCGCGCCGACCAGGAAAAAACCGGTGCCATTGAGGAGCGGCGGCGTGCCGAGATCGCCACCGCACAGGCCACCGCGGCATTGGCGGAGAGCGAGACCGCCAAACTTGCCGCACTACAGGCCCAGCAGCAGGCCGATGCCAACGCCCGTGCCGCGCGCGACTCGGCGCAGCTGGCCAGCCGCAATGAGCAGCGCTCACGCGAGGCTGAGTCCGCCGCCGCCCTGAGCAGTCGCGTCGCGCAGTCGGAAGCGGCCAAGGCCAAGGCAGTGAACCAGTACCTTGTCACCCTGTTTGAAAGCGCCGATCCGGAGCGCACCCGCGGCGAAAAGCTGACCGCGCGGGAAGTGCTGGACACGGGCGCCAAGTCACTGGCCGCGCAGTTCGCCAACGACCCGGACACGCTGGCGGAACTGCAGGCCGTGCTGGGCCGCACCTATACGGGCCTGTCGCTGCCGCAG
>CAYSKY010000811.1:0-1856 GCA_964431425.1 uncultured Burkholderiales bacterium | reverse complement strand
ATGAGGACTGGGGAAAGGGTGAAGGCCTGATCTGGGCCACGGTCACAGGTGTCAAGGCGCCCACGATGCTGGAACTGGCAGGAGTGTCATCGCCCGCCTGGGGCGGACCCAACACCCATTACCATGCGTTCAAGCTTCAGGAGACCAAGTCCGGCACGCGCATCGATTTCACCGATGCCGTGCACGGTCGCGTCAGCGATGAACTAGCCAAGTCCCTTCACGGCGGCTGGGTGATGCTGTTTGAAGAGGCGCTGAAGCAGTATTGCGAGCAAAAGGCGAAGGCTTCGCGCAAGAAGGCGCGCAAAGCCTGAATCCGCGAGGAGCCTATCTGGCGCCAGATTGCTGGAGCGCATCCAACCGCTCTCTCAGACGCGACTGCGCAAAGGTGACGAAACTGCGCACGTTCGGCGATTGCTGGCGCGACGACGGATAAACCACGCTGGCGGGCACCGGTGCGCCTTCGAATTTTCCCAGCACGCGCACCAGCTTGCCCGCCTTGATTTCGCTGAGCACGTGGTAATCAAAGAAGCGCCCGAATCCCACGCCGTGCACACAGGCGAGCACCCCCGCATCGATCTGATTGGTTACCAGCCGGTTGGTGACCGGCACCCGGGTCAGCCTTCGCCCATCCGCAAATTCCCAGTGGCCCGGTGAGGTCACACCGGTAAAGCTCACACAGCGCTGCTTTTGGAGATCCGCAGGCGCCTTCGGGGTGCCGGCGGACTTGAGCAGCGCGGGGCTCGCCACCACCACGCGATGCACCTCGCCGATGCCATGCGCCACCATGGATGAGTCGGGAAGCCTCGCCACCCGCACCGCCACATCCATACCTTCCTCGACCAGGTCGACAACGCGGTCAAGCAACAACAACTCGACCTGCACCTCAGGATGTGCCGCCAGAAATTCGGCTACGACCGGCGCCACGAAGGTGCGGCCGAACGAAACAGAGGAGGCAACGCGCAGGCGCCCTTTGGGCGTCGTACGCCGGGCGCTCAAGCTCAACTGCGCTTCCTCAACCGCCGCCACGATCTGTCGCGCCCGGTCGTAGTAGTCACGACCTTCATCCGTCAGTGACATCCGCCGCGTAGTGCGATTGAGCAGCCGTACACCCAGTTCGCGCTCCAGCGCCGCCAGCGTGCGCACCATCGACGGCTGCGATACGTCCATCGCATCCGCCGCCGCCGTGAGGCTGCCCGACTCGACGATGCGAATGAATGCATGCATGGCGTGAAGTGTATCCATGCCCCGCATATTACTGCAGAAGACGCAGCAATGAAATGCACTGGCCGCCATTTATCCGAAATGCGCATAAGACCAGAATTCGCTCCATCGCTGCAGGACATCCCGGGCGACTTCCCATTCACCACTACTGCAAAAGGAGTTTCACCATGGCACGCGTTCAAGTCATCAACCCGCAAACCGCCACCGGCGACGCAAAAGCGCTGCTCGATGCCGTTCAAAACCAGCTTGGCGTCACCCCCAACTTCATCCGCGTCCTCGCCAATTCACCCAAGTCGCTGGAAGGTTTCCTCGGCCTGTACGGTGCGATGGGCGGCATCAGCCTCGACAAGGCCACGCAGGAGCGCATCGCGCTGGCGGTCGCCGAGGGCAACGCTTGTGAATACTGCGTCTCGGCCCACACCGCCATCGGCCGCCACGCCGGTCTCAGCAACAACGAAATGGCGCTGAACCGCACCGGTCGCTCAGGTGATACCAAGGCAGACGCGATCGTCACCTTTGCCAAGGCAATCAACGACACCACGGGCGAGATCTCGCCGGCCGAGTTTGATGCCGCGCGCCGCGCCGGACTGAACGACGCCGAAATCGTCGAGGTCATCACGGTGGTCGCGCTCAAC
>CAYSKY010000810.1:1380-1870 GCA_964431425.1 uncultured Burkholderiales bacterium | reverse complement strand
ATCCGGTCGTGGGGTGTTTCCAAATTCGATACCGGTGACCAGCGGGAAATGCACGGCCTCGCCGATGGCACCCAGTGCGCCGTCAACCAGGTGTATTACAACCTTGCCAAGCGCTGGCCCGAGGCGTCACTGATGCCTCTGCAGCGACAGTCGCGCATCGCGACCATGGCGTATTCACCGCTCGATCAGGGAAAACTCCTGCGTCACCCCGCGCTTTGCTCCATTGCTGCGCGGCGGGAAGTCTCGCCGGCGCAAATTGCAATCGCCTGGTTGTTGGGTCGCCCCGATGTCGTCGCCATTCCGAAATCGGCACGTGCGACGGGTGTCGACGAAATTCTCGCAGCAGCCGAACTCCGGCTCGCGGAGGATGGCGAAGGCGGATCGTCCGGCCTGACCGGGTGGTGCAGGGCGCTCAGGAGCTGCCGGGGCCGTAGGGCAGCAGAGCCATCTCGCGGGCATTGCGGATCGCAGTGGCGACTTGTCGCTGCTG
>CAYSKY010000810.1:0-1370 GCA_964431425.1 uncultured Burkholderiales bacterium | reverse complement strand
CAAGGCGTTTCCCCGGCCACCGGCCAACGCGACCATGGAAGTCACCTGAGAAGTTTGTTTGCGCGAAGGCCGCCACGGTCGGTTGCGTGAAATCTTTGTTACCCTTAACCCACCATCCTGCCCGCCATTACCTTTGCGCCCCGTCCTGATCAGCACTACTCGTTGGGTGTACCGACGCCTGACCGACACCCGGCAAACCGGCTTGGAACGCGTCAGCCTCACCTGCCTCGACCATTTTGCTGCAAACACATGCGCCGTGTTGGGCCTCGGCCCGTTCAGTGCTCAGTTGCCGGCGGTGGATTCAGCGGCGCTGTGAGCGACTATTCCAGCCCACGCACCATTGCCATCACCGGCGCCAGCAGTGGGCTCGGTCGGGCGCTGGCCGTTGAATTCGCGGGGCCGCATACCACCCTGTTGCTCCACGGACGCGATGCCGCCCGACTGCGGGCGGTCGGCGACGCATGCGAAGCGGCGGGAAGCCGCGTCGTCCTTGTCGTCGCGGACATCGTCAACACCGACGACTTCATGGGGCAGTGGACTGGCGCCCTGCAGGCCTCACCCCCGGACTTGCTGATTATCAACGCGGGTGTTACCAATTCTGCGGGACCCGACGGTGAGACTTGGGACGACATTGCGCGGGTGATCGATGTGAATTTCCGTGGCGCGCTTGCCACGCTGTCATGTGCCTTGCCGGTTTTTCGCGCCGCTCGGCGGGGGCAGGTCGCACTGATCTCCTCGCTCGCCGCACGCGTCGGCATGCCCGTGACGCCCACCTACGCGGCCACCAAGGCGGCGCTGAGTAGCTATGGGGATTCCATGCGATCCCTGCTCGCTCCGCAAGGCATCGCCCTGAGCGTGGTCAGCCCGGGCTTTGTCGATACGCCCATGAGCGCCGGCTTTCCCGCCGGCACGCCTTTCATGATCTCGCCAGAAGTTGCAGCACGCCGTATCCGGCGCGGACTTGCCGATAACCGTGGACGCATCAGTTTCCCGTGGCCGCTGGCGCTGGGCATGTGGCTGCTTGGGATGTTGCCGGCACCGATGGCACAGATTGTTCTGCGCTGGACTGGATACGGACGTTAGCGTCTGCTAGGTTCTACACAGTCGCCGAACCGTCGGCTGGCGGCGGTTTCTTGGCGCCGATTTTGGATTCGGTGCCGTTACGCAGCTTGCGGATGTTTTCCTTGTGACGCCACACCAGCAGCGCCGCCATCAGAATGACCGCAGGCAGCGCAGCCGACATCCCGAACAGGAAAAAGCAATAGAAAGGTGCGAAGACTGACGCGACGATGGCCGCCAGCGAGGAATAACGGAAAAAGAAGGCGATGATGAGCCAAGTCGCCAGTGTGGCGAGGCCCAGCCATCCGCTG
>CAYSKY010000809.1:0-1873 GCA_964431425.1 uncultured Burkholderiales bacterium | reverse complement strand
GAAGTACATGGCGAGGCGGTGAACCATCTGCATGGCATCCGGCGAATTGAACGCCAAGGAAGCGGCACGCCTCGACGCGGGTCAAGCCAAGGTGGCCGCGGCCGAAGACAAGGCCAAGGCCGACGGCAAAGTCACCAGGAAAGAACGCGCCAAGCTCCAGCACATGGAAAACAAGCAAAGTCGCCACATTGCCAAGCAGAAGGCGCCGGCCCCTGCCACCACCAACTGATGCAGCAACGCAGACTCAAGCCAGAAATCTCCTCCCCGAATCTCCTCCTCAAGCCCGGTCAACCGCAAGGTTGCCGGGCGTTTTTTTGGGTGGCTCACGCTCCCGGCAAGTTCGCCGGTGAACAGCAGCGGGCGCTATACTGTTCATATTTACAGCCAGCATACTTCGCCATGTTTCAAGCCACCGCGACCGCGCCCACGTCCGACAAACCCGCCTTCTACCGCGACCTCAACCAGCAACTGGCGGGTCTGCTCTCAGGTGAGCGGGACTTCATCACCAACGCAGCCAATCTGTCCGCGCTGATCTACCTGATGGTGCCCGACCTCAACTGGGCCGGCTTCTACCTCATGCGTGGCAACGACCTGCTGCTCGGTCCGTTCCAGGGCAAACCAGCCTGCGTCCGAATTCCCGTCCTGCCTTCACCGCGAGGCGTATGCGGCGCGGCCGCGCACCAGCGCGCCACGCAATTGGTGCCGGACGTGCACGCATTCCCCGGACACATCGCCTGCGACTCGGCCTCCAACGCGGAGATCGTCGTGCCACTGCTGCGCGACGGCAAGGTACTGGGCGTGCTGGACATCGACAGCCCCACCTTGAACCGCTTTGACAACCATGACCGCGACGGCATGGAACTGCTGGCGGCGACCTTCATGCAGATGACGGACAGCCCCGCCGGGTAGCGCATGCTGTCGCGCCGCGAACTGCTCAAGGCCGGCTTCACGCTGCCGCTGGCGCAGGTGGCCACGGTCGCGCATGCCAGCGGCCCGTCTCTCGCCTCCGCACCGCTCGCCGGACATTTCAGTCACGACTCGGTGCGTCTCTGGATCCAGTCCACCGCGCCGTCCACTGCGACCATCAGTTGGTGGCCCGAGAACGGCAAACAGACTGAATCACGCCGACTGGAAATGAAACTGCAGGAAGGGACAGCCTGTTGCGGTGTCGCGCAACTCGGCAACCTGGCCGGCGACACTCGCTATCAAGCCCTCGTCACGCTGGACGGCAGCGATGCCAAAGCGATGTGCCGTTTCCGTACGGCGCCGCAACCGGGTACACCCGCCAGACCATTCCGCGTGTACCTCGGTTCATGCGCCTATACCGAAGCGCTGTCCCCCGCCGGGAATCCTTACGGCGACGACTTTCATATCTTCGATGCCATCGCGGGAAAGATGGAGGCAGATCCGCTGCCGCACTTCATGCTCTGGCTTGGAGACAACCTTTACCTGCGACCAAAAGGCAAGTATCTCGGCGAGGCAGACTTCGCCAGCGTGGCGCGCATGGAAGCGCGTTACCGCGATGTGCGCGCGCTGCCGATGTTCAAGAAACTGTTTGCAGCCACACATCACTATGCCCTTTGGGACGACCACGACTATGGCCCCAACGATTCGGACAAAAGCTTTGTCTTCAAAACCGATGCGCTGCGATTGTTCCGCCAGTATTGGCCGAATCCGGACATGGGTTCGGCAGACCTCCCCGGAACATGGATGTCGTTCACCCACCAGGATGCCGAGTTCTTCTGCCTGGATGATCGCAGCTATCGCGACGACGAGAAAGCGCCGGCCGGCGACAACAAGACCATGTTCGGCAACGCGCAACTGGGCTGGCTGAAGGCGTCATTGCGCAGGTCCCGGGCCACCTTCAAGATCG
>CAYSKY010000808.1:0-1877 GCA_964431425.1 uncultured Burkholderiales bacterium | reverse complement strand
ACCTATATCCCTTACAAGGGCGGTGGCGAGGTTGCAGTCCAGCTCGTGGGCAAACACGTAGATTCGACAGTCAACAACCCCATCGAGGCCGTGGAGCAATGGCGTGCCGGCAAACTGCGTGCGCTTTGCGTGTTTGACGACAAGCCGATGCCGTACAAGAACAAGGTCACGACCGCCCAGTCATGGGGCGATGTACCGACCTGCAAGAGTCAGGGCATGAATGTGGACTACCAGATGCTGCGCGGCATCTTCATGGCGCCCGGCGTCACCAAGGATCAGGTGGACTTTTACATCGGCGTCCTCAAGAAAGTGACCGAAACGCCCGAGTGGAAGGAATTCATGGAGAAGGGTGCGTTCGACCAGACCACCATGGTGGGCGATGAGTTCACAAAGTGGGTGGCCAAGGAAGAGCAGCGTCACCAGTCGTTGATGGCCGAGGCAGGCTTCCTCGCCAAGAAGTAACGGAGGTGCATAGCCCCGGCCTGGCTCCGGGGCTATTTTTTTGCCGGCTGTACCTGTTGTGCCTACGCTGCGCAGACGGCGAACCGAATTTTGACGAGGAGAAACAGTGGAAGAATCCGAAGAAAGATCAGCCGCATCGCTGAAGGCGGTCGATGCAGTCACGGCCATCGTCATTTTCCTGATGGGCGGAATCGTCATCTGGGACAGCTGGCGGCTCGGGTCGAGCTGGGGCTCGGACGGACCCGAGGCAGGATATTTTCCGTTCTACATCGGGCTGTTTCTCTGTTTGTCGAGCATCGTCAATTTCATCGCCGCGGTCCGGGACAGCAGCGGCGAGTCGTTCGTCGGCGTGAACTCGCTGAAAATGATCCTCTCCGTGATTGTGCCGACCATCGTCTACGTCGGACTTATTGGTGGCGTCGGCCCGGTCCCCGCGCTTGGAATCTATGTGGCTTCCACGGTCTTCATCACGCTGTTCATGAAATGGCTGGGCAAATACAAATGGGGCATGACGATCGCGGTGGCGATCGGTGTGCCGGTGTTGTTCTTCCTGTTGTTCGAAGTCTGGTTCAAGGTGCCGCTCCCGAAGGGGCCGCTTGAAACCGCACTCGGCCTGGCGTAGGGGGCGGCGATGGAGGAAATCACCAGCCTGATGCACGGCTTCGCCGTTGCGTTGACGCCCTACAACCTCGGCCTGATGATGGTCGGCATCATCCTTGGCGTGCTGATCGGCGTGCTGCCGGGCCTCGGGGGAGCGAACGGCGTGGCAATCCTGCTGCCGCTGACGTTCTCGATGAATCCGACGTCGGCCATCATTATGTTGTCCTGCCTGTACTGGGGGGCGCTGTTCGGCGGTGCGATCACGTCGATCCTGTTCAACATACCGGGTGAGCCCTGGTCGGTGGCCACAACCTTCGACGGCTATCCCATGGCTCAGCAGGGGAGGGCAGGCGAAGCGCTCACGGCCGCATTCACCTCCTCATTTGTCGGTGCCTTTGTCGCGGTGTTGATGATCACCTTCACCGCACCGCTGGTCGCGAGATTTGCGCTCAAATTCGGTCCCCCCGAGTATTTTGCGGTCTACCTCCTGACGTTCTGCAGTTTTGTCGGCATGGCCAAGAGCGCGCCCTTCAAGACGGTGGCGGCGATGATGATGGGTTTTGCACTGGCCGCCGTCGGCCTCGATACCGTCACGGGGCAGTTGCGTTTGACCTTCGGCTTTACCGAGATGCTTAAGGGCTTTGATTTCCTCATCGCGGTGATAGGTCTGTTCGGTATCGGCGAAATCCTCCTGACGATCGAAGAAGGCCTCGCGTTCAAGGGCGCGGAAGGAAAGATCAAGATGCGCGTTGTGCTCGACACCTGGAAGCAGCTTCCCAAGTACTGGAAGACCTCGCTGCGTTCCTCCGTGATCG
>CAYSKY010000807.1:1100-1879 GCA_964431425.1 uncultured Burkholderiales bacterium | reverse complement strand
GGATTGCATTGCTGGAAATTCGGGACGCAAAACGGCGGCGCGCGAGGTTACCATGCCGCTCGCCTACCGGGTTTCCGCCCATTTCATGTTCAGGAGCACGCAACATGCGTTTTGTCATCGGTGCAATTCTTGGCCTTCTCGTCGGCGCGGTGTGCGCGGTCATGGCCTACAACGCGATATCGCAACGGCACGCCTACTCCAGGGGTTTGATGACGGTGATGGGCCAGGCACTGAAACAGGCCAACGATGCGGCGGCAACCACCGATTGCACGAATGATGGCCATGCTCTGGCCAAGCTGTCCTTGCTGGCTGATGACATCGAAACCGCGATTCCCGGCGACGGAACACCCGATCGCGTTTTTCACCAGTACAGCATGGACCTGTTGAAGCAGGTTGAGGCCGCGAAAACCTCCACTTGCACTGATCGCAAGCAGGCCCTGACCGATGTCAAGAATGCCTGCAGTGCCTGCCATCGCGATTACAAGTAACCCGCTACCCGGCGAAGACCGCATTGACGCGACTTTCGCCCGATGGAATTCACATGACCTTGCCGGTCACGTCGGTCAGCAGTCTTGCGGCTGGGTCGATTGCAACCAAACCATCGCCATCTCCCCTGGCACCGCTCGCGGTGTCTTTCCACTCGCAGGCATTGGGCTTGCTTTGCTGTGAAGCGCTGAAGCACACCGGGACAAGCGCACTACTCGCAACTCCAATTCCCGCGACATGCTCTGTCGCGAAGGTCCACTTTCTCACGGAGGAAAGGGCGGCCTGCAGAAGGA
>CAYSKY010000807.1:0-1090 GCA_964431425.1 uncultured Burkholderiales bacterium | reverse complement strand
AATTCGTAGGGCGCAATCCTGACAACCTTGCCGGCTCCATCGAACTTCACGTTCAATACAACGACTCCCTCGATTCGGTTTTGCAATGCCCTGTCTGGATAGCGCGGTATCTTGATTTGGTCGTATGCGGGTCCGGTTGCGGCATGGAGAACCTTGAGTTTTACCTGCTGGTCAACCACGCTGACTTCAATTTTGGTAGTCAGCCACGTACGGGTGGGTGCCGACTTACCCTTGACGGTTCCAGGGTTGAACTTCCAGTCGCGAATGGCGCTTTCCATTGTTTCGTGCAAGAGCGGCGCGGTTTTGTCTTTTGTTGACAATTTCGTGACTTTGCCGTCTGCGTCCAGAAACAGTTTCCAGGTTACGAAAGTCTGCCGAGTTTCTTCCTGATTCGCCTGAGCTTTTCCTGACACGATTGCCGCCACCACAACCCACCCCGCCAACCAAGCCTTCATGATTTCCTCCTTCTCATGCCCGCGCAACAGTAGGCCGGCCGCATGCTAGCACGGAGATTGCACCTGTCGCCCCAATTTATACGTGGCAAATGCTTGCATCTGCATAGGTGGCGCAGTCCAATGACCTTCCCGCACGAGGATATCCCGCATGGCCGCATTGCTTGTCATCTTCGTGCACGGCTGGAGCGTGACCAGCACGGACACCTACGGCGAATTGCCGGCGCGTCTGGCCGCTGAATCGACCAAGGGCGGCGGCCCGAAACTGGACGTACAGCACCTTTACCTGGGCAAGTACATCAGCTTTCGCGATGAGGTACGATTGCCGGATCTTTCCCGCGCGTTCGAGGCCGCCCTGCAACCGGTACTGGCGCAGGCGGGCGCCCAACGCCGTTTTGTCTGCATCACCCACTCCACCGGCGGGCCAGTAGTGCGCGATTGGTTTGATCGCCAATACGTGCAAACGAAGATGACCGGGCAATGCCCGATGAGTCACCTGATCATGCTGGCGCCCGCAAATTTTGGCTCGGCGCTGGCCCAGCTCGGCAAGTCGCGGCTCGGCGCGATCAAGGCTTGGTTTGACGGGGTCGAACCCGGCCAAGGCGTTCTCGACTGGCTGGAACTCGGCAGCCCGGAAG
>CAYSKY010000806.1:0-1882 GCA_964431425.1 uncultured Burkholderiales bacterium | reverse complement strand
TCGCGGGCAATTTCGAGCACCGACTTACGGTCGGCATTCTTGATCACCGGCACAACCAGGCCATTTGGTGTATCGGCTGCAAAGCCGATGTTTTAGTAATTCTTGAGGATCAGGTTCTCGCCGCCGGGTTCAAGGGATGCATTGAACTCGGGAAATTTCTTCAGCGCCGCCACGCTGGCCTTGATGAGGAAGGCCAGCATGGTGACCTTGGCGCCGCTCTTGGCGTTTTCCTCGTTGGTCTTCACGCGGAAGGCTTCCACTTCGGTAATGTCAGCTTCGTCCTGCTGTGTGACGTGCGGAATCATCACCCAGTTGCGGGCGAGATTGTTTCCCGACAATTTCTTGATGCGTGAAAGCGCGCGGGTTTCGATCTCGCCGAATTTGGTGAAATCGACAAACGGCATTTCCGGGAACGCAAAACTGCCGCCGGCAGCCGCAGCTCCTTTCGGCTTGGACAGTTCTGTCTTGACGAATCCCTGAACGTCTTCCCGGGTGATTCGGCCCTTGAGAGCGGTTCCCTTGACCTTCGCGAGGTCGACACCCAGTTCGCGTGCAAATGCACGCACCGAAGGGCTGGCGTGCACGCTGCTCGGAATCGGTTCGGCGGCGCCGGCCAGTACCACCGGCGCGCTCGGCGCAGGCTTGGCGGCAGCGGCGGCGGGCTCGGGCGCTTTTGCGGCGGGCGCCGGTGCTGCGCTTGGAACGGCTGCCGGAGCCGTGGCGGGTGGAGGTGCCGCGGCACCGGCTGACTCCTCGAGCACCAACACCACACTGCCCATCGACACCTTGTCGCCGAGCTTGACCTTGATTTCCTTGATCACACCGGCGTGTGACGAGGGTACTTCCATCGTCGCCTTGTCGCTTTCGAGCGAAATCAGCGAATCTTCCTTCTTGATGGTGTCGCCCGCCTTGACCAGAATTTCGATCACCGGAATGTCGGTGAAATCGCCGATGTCCGGCACTTTGACTTCAATGAGGTTTGCCACAGTCTCTCCTCTTGTTCTTGGTTTTTGTCGGTGCGATCAGACGGTCCACGGCGCGGGACGCGTCGGGTCGATGGCATATTTCTTCATGGCCTCGGCGACGACTTTTGCCTGAATCTGCCCGTCATCCGCCAGCGCCTTCAGCGCCGCGACCACCACGTAGTAGCGGTTGACCTCGAAGAACTTGCGCAGCTGGTTGCGCGTATCCGAGCGACCGAAGCCGTCGGTGCCCAGCACCGTGTAACGGCGGTCCGTGATGTATGGGCGGATCTGGTCGGCAAAGCTGCGCATGTAGTCGGTGGACGCGACGGCGGGCCCTTTGCGACCTTTGAGCAGCTGGGCCACGAACGGCAATTGTGGGTCCGCTTCCGGATTGAGCAGGTTGTGACGTTCAGCGGCCATGCCATCACGGCGCAATTCGGTAAAGGACGGGCAACTCCACAAGTCGGATGCAACGCCCCAGTCGAGCTCAAGCAACTCGCTGGCGGCAATGACCTCACGGAAGATCGTGCCGGATCCGAGCAATTGCACGCGCGGCTTCTTTACATCACCGCCTTCGCGGAACAGATACATACCCTTGAGAATGGCCGCCTCCGCACCCTTCGGCATAGCCGGATGCGTGTAGTTCTCGTTCATGACGGTGATGTAGTAATAGATGGGCTCCATCTTTTCGTACATGCGTTTCAGGCCGTCGTGCATGATCACCGCCAGCTCGTAGCTGAAGGTGGGGTCGTAGGAAATGCAGTTCGGGATGGTGGCCGACATCAGGTGCGAATGGCCGTCCTCATGCTGCAGCCCTTCGCCGTTGAGCGTGGTGCGGCCCGAAGTGCCGCCGAGCAGGAAGCCGCGCGCCTGCATGTCGCCCGCCGCCCAGGCCAGGTCGCCGATGCGCTGGAAGC
>CAYSKY010000805.1:0-1882 GCA_964431425.1 uncultured Burkholderiales bacterium | reverse complement strand
AGGCAGGACTTGGCCATATCCATGTAGCGTGTCTCGAATATTCTCAGCGACAACAATCCGCCGGGAAACAGCACTGACCCCAATGGAAAAAGCGGCAGCTTGGCCGGTGATGTGCTTTCCGGCCGCACAGCGCCAGACACGGCATTCAGAATCGATTTGAGCATCAGTGGGGATGTTTCAGATCGCGGTGTCGGATGAGCACCTGCTGCTCCGAGCCGAAGCGACCGGCAAGTTCTTCGACGATGTAGACCGAACGGTGCTGCCCGCCGGTGCAGCCGATGGCGATCGTCAGGGCGACGCGGTTGTCCCTCACGTAGGAAGGAAGCCAGCGAATTAGGAATGAAGCAATGTCATCAATCAGGTGTCCCACATTCAGGTCGGCGGCGAGGAATTGTCTTACCGGCTCGTCTTTGCCGCTCAGCGGGCGAAGCTGCGGGTCATAGTAGGGATTGGGCAGGAAGCGCGCGTCGAATACCAGGTCGGCGTCGATGGGGATTCCATGCTTGAAGCCGAATGACTGGAACGCGAGCGTGATCCGGTTGCGGTCAAGCTTGAGCCAGTCTCCGATCCAGGCGCGCAGCGTATTGGGGCTGACATCTGACGTGTCAATGCGATGGCTAATGTCAGCCACGCTGGCCAGCAGCCGGCGTTCTGCGTCAATGCAATCCTTGATGCCTGAACTGATATGGTCGGCCATCGGGTGCGGCCGCCGGGTTTCCGAAAAACGCCTTGCCAGGGCGTCGTCGTTGGCTTCGAGAAAAATCGCCCGGCAATCGATATCGCGTTGCTTCAACCCTTCGATGACCTGTGGCAGGGAGGCGATGGTGTCGCTGGTCCGCGCATCAATACTGATGGCGATTTTGGCCTCACCGGCGCGACGGGCCGGCAGAGAGTCGACCATCGCAGATACCAGCGTTGCCGGCAGGTTGTCGACGCAAAAAAAACCGGCGTCTTCCAGCGCTTTCAGGGCAACGCTCTTGCCTGAGCCCGACAGTCCGCTGACTAGCACCAGAATCATGCGACCCGCTCCCGGCACCTAATCGACGCCATAGGCCCGGAAAACCCCGGTGTCCATGGTGTTGACGGCCGCTTCCGGCTCTTCGCCCTGCTCGCGCATGGCGTTCTCATGCCTGTCCAGAAAGTCCTTGGTGGAGTCGTACCCGCGTGTTTGCAGGATGTAGTGGCGCACCGCCGCCTCGACCAGGACCGCCAGGTTGCGGCCCGCAACCACGGCCAGGGTCACAGTGGGAATCTCCACACCGAGGATGGCGGTGGTGCTCGACTTGGTTTGCAGTCTGTCCAGGCCGCGAAAATACTCTTCAGTCGGCCGCTCAAGGTGGACGATGAGACGCAAAGTCTTGCGCGGCCGGACGGCGGTCTCCCCGAAGATGGCCTTGATGTTGATGACGCCGATGCCGCGGACCTCAAGAAAATCCCTCAGCAGGGGCGGGCAGCGCCCCTGGATGGTCTCCGGACCAAGTTGGTACAGTTCAACGGCGTCGTCAGCTACTAGTCCGGCCCCGCGAGAAATCAGCTCCAGCGCGAGTTCGCTCTTGCCGATCTGGGAATTGCCGGTGATCAGAATGCCGAATCCGAGCACATCCAGAAACACACCGTGCACAGTGGTGATTTCCGAAAGTTCGCGCTGCAAGTACGGGCGGAGTAGATTGACGAAGACCCGCCCGCGCTTCTGCGACAGGAACAACGGCGTGTTGTATCGGTCGCAAGTCGCGATGAGGTAATCCGGCGCGTCGGCACCATCGCACAGGAAAACGCAGAGGGTTTCGCCCGTGCAGAGTGTCTCCAGGCTTTGCGCCCTTGCTTCCGGCGACTGTTGATTCAGATAGTCGAGGTCGGTCAGGCCCAATGCCTGGATCAGGAT
>CAYSKY010000804.1:0-1883 GCA_964431425.1 uncultured Burkholderiales bacterium | reverse complement strand
GCGGTCCGTTCGAGCCAACCGAGATTTGTCATCACCCAGGATGGCTGCAACGGCCTGACCCTGGCACCGGGCGAATCGTGTTCTATCGACGTGGCCTACGCTCCACTGCCCAGCCCCGGCAATGCCAGCAATGGTGCGGGTTTACTTTTCCAGGTGGATGCCAATTTTCAGGGCAGCCTGAGCCGCGTTGACATCGGCAACGTGAACCTGGGGGGGAGCAGCACGGGCGCTCCGGGATTGAGCGTCACCAAATCCGGTTCGGGCGGCGGTACGGTCACGAGTGCGCCGGCCGGTATCGATTGCGGTGCCACCTGCACATCGAATTTTGCGGCGGACAGCATTGTCACGCTAACGGCAGTGCCGGCCGCTGGCGGCACCTTCGTTGGTTGGACCGGGGCCTGCACTGGATCGGCGCCCTGTGTGATCAACATGACTTCGGCGAAAATCGTCAACGCCGAATTTGTCGCGCCGCCGTCGCCCCTCGCGGTGAGCATGAGTTTCTCGCCCGCGTCCATTCCCATGGGCGGCACGGCGCAGATGACGGTGACCGTCACCAATCCAAACACCACCAATACCGGGTCCCAGTTCACGCTTAACCTGCCGGGCGGGCTGGTCAACAAGTATTCCTTTGGCAGTGCCAGCGAAGTCTTGCCCGGCTCGTCGTGCAGTACCAATTCCAGCTCCACCGCCGTCACCGGCGGCAGCAGCTTCGGCTGGAGTTCAACCACGATCGGCGCTGCGGGACAGGGCTGCGTCTATGTCAGCGAAGTCACCGCCGCCAACGCCGGCAGCTACACCGTGTCGTTGCCTGCCAATGCCATCACCAATGCCTTCGGAAACCAGTCGGCGGCTGCCAGTGCGACACTGACCGTCACGCCGGCCACACCGTATCCCGTTGCATTTTCTCCGGACACGGTCGATTTCGGTGCAAGGGTGCCGGGCTTCACCGCGAGCCAGGGCTCGATATCGTTTGCCAACAACAGCGCCGTTCCCCTCACCATCAGCGCCATCAATGTAAGCCCCGGGTTTGCTGTGAGCGGGTGCCCGGTGGGAACCGTGATTGCCGCCAATTCCGGTTGCTTCCTGACCGCGAGCGCCACGCCGGCCACGCCGGGCTATGTGGAGGGCACGGTGCAGATCACCACCAATCCGCCATCTAGCAATGCCGTGCTGACGCTGGCGGTTCGCGGTGTCACGGCGGCCGATGGCACACTGGTGCAAAACACCAACAGCACCGGCACGGGTTCGCTGAACAATGCGCTCACCTTCGTGCGCAACAATTGTGCCGCCGGGCCGCATACCGTGCGCTTCGATATTGCCGGCGCCGGTTCGCAGATCATTGCCATCGGTGAAGTCCCGCTGCCGCCGGTTGACTGTGACGGCACGGTTATCGACGGCTACTCGCAGCCCGGTACGGCTGTGAACACTGCGACCGACAGCACCACAAATGCAGTACTCCGGATCGGCATCGACGGCAGCGACCAGCAAAAACGGCTGGAAATCCGTGCCAACCAGGTGACCGTGCGAGGTCTGTCGATTACCGGCAGCGCAGGCGGGGACGGCGGGATATATGTAGACGGCAGCAACAATGTGATTGCCGGCAACTTCATCGGCGTCGGCCCGGGCGGCACGGGCGGCGGCGGCAATGGCACCGGTGTGATGCTTTACAACGGAACGGGCAATCGTATCGGCGGCGCGCTGCCCGAAGATCGCAACCTGATCACCGGCAATACCAACAACGGCATCCGGTTGACCTGCTGCAACGGCGCCACCAGAACCGAGATTCGCAACAACCTCATTGGCGGTGACATTGCCGGGGAAGCCACAATCAGCAACGGCGCCGCCGGCATCGAACTTGATGCTCCGGGCACCACGGTGGCGGA
>CAYSKY010000803.1:0-1884 GCA_964431425.1 uncultured Burkholderiales bacterium | reverse complement strand
GCTGTTTTCCGCCACCTTCAGCGACGACATCAAGGCGCTGGCCGACCGGCTGCTGAATGCGCCCAAGCTGATCGAAGTGGCGCGGCGCAACTCCACCGCCGAGCTGGTGGCGCAGAAGGTGCACCCGGTGTCGCGCGAACGCAAGAAAGAGCTGCTCGCGCACCTGATCAAGGCCGGCGACTGGCACCAGGTGCTGGTGTTCACGCGCATGAAGCACGGCGCCAACCGCCTGGGCGAGCACCTCGTGAAGGCCGGCATCACCGCGATGGCGATCCACGGCAACAAGAGCCAGGGCGCGCGCACCAAGGCGCTGGCCGAGTTCAAGAGCGGCGAGCTGTGCGTGCTGGTGGCCACCGACATCGCCGCGCGCGGCATCGACATCGACCAGCTGCCGCACGTCGTGAATTACGATTTGCCGAATGTGCCGGAAGACTACGTACACCGCATCGGCCGCACCGGCCGCGCGGGTGCCACCGGTGAAGCGGTCTCCCTGGTGTGCATCGATGAAGCAGGCTTTCTGCGTGACATCGAGCGACTCATCAAGCGTGAAATACCCAGTGTGGTGGTGCCCGGCTTCGAACCCGATCCGCACGCCAAACCGGAACCGATCCAGTTGCGTTCACCGGGCCATCGTCCGGCGGGCGGACGCGGCCGTCCGGGGCAAGGCAGGGGGCAGGGGCAAGGTCAAGGCAGGAGCCAGGGTCAGGGCCAGGGCCAAAGCCGCAGCCAGGGGCAGGCCAAGCAAGGCGGACAGGGCAAGACCGCCGCCGCCGCGCCGGGCCAGCAACGCCGCCAGGGCAATCCGCTTGGCACCGGGCACAACAAACCTGCCGGCGCCAAGAAGTCTTACGGGCGTTTGCGGTAGACCGTTCTCGATCGGGCTGCGGGCACCTTGCGACTGAGGTGCCTTCCCCGGGGAGCGTCCCTTTGCGCGACGAACGCGCACGCCATGGCCGGCGCGGATTATTCGCCGGCCGCCGGATTGAATCCGTCGCCAGCCGGCGAACGATCAAGCTGCGCGCCGGTTCAGCATTGCGTTCGGGGCCTTGCGCTCCACATTGCGTCGCACGGCCAGCAGCCGGTCGATGGTGTTTTGCGATTCGCGCTCGAAATCCGCCGCCAGCACATCCCGGGCGTCGTCGAACTTGCCGGCATTGGCGAGGCTGACCACGTGGCCGGCACAGCGGTGGAAGCCGGCGTGGGCCTTGCGAAGCATTTCAAAGTCGGACTGTCCGGCATGGCGCTTGCCCGGGCCGTAAATCCACTGGCCCAGCGCGCATTTGTTGTCTGCTGAAACCGTGTCCGGGTCCAGTTGTTCACCGGCGCCGCGGACGATTTCCATCAGGCGGTGCTTCCAGTCGATATGTGCGTTGGTTGCGGCGTCAAAGTCAAACTTGTTGCCGATGGCACCGGTGTTTCGCGAGAGGCGGAACACGCTTACCGCGGCGGTGAGCCGCTCGGATTGTTCTTCCATGCTCTCCGCGGCAGCTGCGGCCTGCTCGACGAGTGCGGCGTTTTGCTGGGTCACTTCATCCATTTGCGTGATGGCGTGGTTGACTTGCTCGATGCCGGCGCTTTGTTCCTTCGAGGCTTCGGTTATTTCGGCCATGATGTCGGTCACCCGCCGGACGGACTCGACAATCTCACCCATGGTCTTGCCCGCTTCATCAACGAGGCGCGTACCGGTGCTGACTTTCTCCACCGAGTCGCCGATCAGTTCCTTGATTTCCTTGGCGGCGGCGGCAGAGCGCTGGGCAAGGTTGCGCACTTCGGAGGCAACCACGGCAAACCCGCGACCCTGCTCGCCCGCGCGTGCCGCTTCCACCGCGGCATTGAGCGCCAGGATGTTGGTCTGGAAGGCGATGCCGTCGATCACGCCGATGA
>CAYSKY010000802.1:0-1886 GCA_964431425.1 uncultured Burkholderiales bacterium | reverse complement strand
GATGGGAGGGCATATCGATTGTTGGGCCTTCGGCAGAGGGGCGCCTCGTCGCTCAGAGAAGATCGACCTGATATGTATTTTCCTGTTTACGTGAACCCTCGAACATTGCAGGTTTCACTGTCGCCCCAGCCAGGGTTTAGCGAAATCGTAGTACCTAAGAAATCCACCGGCCAGGATGGCCGATGGATGTGGGGCGCGGAACGGTGTGGCAGAGATATTCGATTGCTGGTACCGAGACTTATTGAGCGTCGCAACGAATTTGATATTTTCGTCAAAGACTATCTCGAAAGGAACGGTGTCCAGCGATCCAGAAAATTCAAAACGCTGTGGGATGACAAGAAACTGAACACTCAGAATGGAACCCAGGAGGTTAAGGGACTTTTCGGTGAACCCGTGATGTCGTTCCCAAAGCCACTAGCGCTGTTGCGTGACATCATTCAATTGGGTGCGGGTAATGACGATGTTGTTCTCGACTTCTTTGCTGGCTCCGGGACAACTGCTCACGCAGTGATGGAGCACAACGCCGAGACTGGAGCCGGTTGCCGCTTCATTCTGGTACAACTACCAGAACCCTTAGATGTGGATAACAAAGATCAGAAAATTGCCGCGCAATACTGCGCAAAACTCGGCAAGCCCAAAAATATTGCCGAATTGACTAAGGAGCGACTGCGACTCGCTGCGTCAAAAATAGCGAATGAAGGCCAATTGTTTTCAAGTGATTTGGGCTTTCGAGTTTTCAAACTTGATACGAGCAATATCCGCGCATGGATGCCAAATCGCGATGACCTTTCTCAGGCGCTCCTTGATGCAGCGGACCACCTAACTGCGGGACGGAGCGAGCAAGACCTGTTGTACGAAATCTTGCTGAAACTTGGCTTGGGCCTAGCGGCACCGATTGAGACTAAGCAGATTGCCTCAAAAACCGTTTACAGCGTCGGCGCCGGTGTATTGGTAGCTTGTTTTGCAGAGCGCATTGTTTCGGCTGATGTTGAGTCGCTAGCAACTGGCATATGCCTTTGGAATAAAGAGCTTGCACCTGTTGGGGATGTGGCTGTGGTGTTTCGAGATAGTGCGTTTGAAGATGACGTGGCAAAGACCAATCTCACAGCAATTCTCCAGCAGGGCGGTCTCAGCAGCGTCCGTAGTGTTTAGGAACGGCAAGTGATGAAACTACATTTCGAGCCGAATCTGGACTATCAGCACTCTGCTATTGAGTCGGTGTGCGATATTTTTCGTGGACAGGAAAGCTGTCGAACGGAATTTACGGTCACGCATCACGCGGATGTCATGCAGGGCTTCAGCACGAGCGACCTTGGTATTGGCAATCGATTGACCCTCCTGGATGATGAGTTGCTTGCGAACCTGAATGACATTCAGCTTCGTAATGGGCTGCGTCCATCCGCGTCGCTTGCCTCGGGCGACTTTACTGTGGAGATGGAGACAGGAACCGGCAAGACTTACGTCTATCTGAGGACCATTTTCGAACTCAACAAACGATTCGGCTTCACCAAGTTTGTGATCGTCGTTCCGTCTGTCGCAATTAAAGAAGGCGTATACAAGACGCTTCAGATTACGGAAGACCACTTCCGGAGTCTTTACGCGGGTGTCCCCTTTGAGTTCTTTCTGTATGACTCGGCAAAGCTCGGGCAAGTCCGCAACTTCGCTACCAGCCCGCACATACAAGTAATGGTCGTGACGGTTGGCGCCATCAACAAAAAAGATGTGAACAACCTCTACAAAGATAGCGAGAAAACGGGCGGCGAGCGGCCTATTGACTTGATCCGCGCTACTTGCCCCATCATCATCGTAGACGAGCCGCAGAGTGTGGATGGCGGCCTCGAAGGTCAGGGCAAAAAAGCACTGGATGAAATGAACCCGTTATGCAC
>CAYSKY010000801.1:0-1887 GCA_964431425.1 uncultured Burkholderiales bacterium | reverse complement strand
GTGTATGTGGGGCAGTTTGACCGTGAGTTTCTGGAAGTACCGGCCGAGTGCCTGATTCTCACCATGAAGCTCAACCAGAAGTATTTCCCGCTTTTCCTTGACGAAGGCGGTCTTTCGAGCCGTTTCCTGATCGTCTCGAACATGCGCCTGGACAATCCCCACAATGTCATCGAAGGCAACCAACGCGTGGTGCGTCCCCGCCTGTCTGATGCGCGTTTCTTTTTCGAAACCGACAAGAAAACCCGGCTGGAAAGCAGGATCCCAAAACTGGCCGCGGTGGTGTACCACAACAAGTTGGGATCGCAGGGGGAGCGCGTTGCCAGGGTGAGGCGTCTGGCGGCGGTGATCGCTAAGGCGATCGGTGCCGATGCCGCGCTGGCGGACCGCGCGGCGCTGCTCGCCAAAGCCGATCTGGTGACCGATATGGTGGGTGAGTTCCCTGAATTGCAGGGAACCATGGGGCGCTACTACGCCCTGCACGATGGCGAGCCCGACCTGGTGGCAGATGCCATTGCGCAGCACTATCAGCCGCGGTTTTCCGGGGACGTATTGCCGGATTCAAGCGTTGCCATCTCGGTCGCGCTCGCGGACAAGCTGGAAACGCTGGCGGGTCTATTTTCGATTGGCCAGGTGCCGACGGGTGACAAGGATCCGTTTGCATTGCGCCGCCATGCGCTGGGCGTGTTGCGCATGTTGATTGAGCGCAACCTTCCATTGACGTTACAACAGTTGGTCGAAGCCGCCCTTGAGGGGTTCCCGAAAGGCAATGCAGAGGCTGCCGGGCAGCTGACTGCCTATGTGTTTGATCGTCTGTCAGGATATTTGCGCGAGTTGGGCTATAGCCTGCTTGAAGTGGATGCCGTTGTCGCTGCCCGCCCGCCATGGGGTGAGTTTCCCGAACGGCTGGCTGCGACACGGGAGTTTGCGAAGCTCCCGGAGGCTGCCAGCCTTGTCGCGGCCAACAAGCGGATTGGCAACATTCTCCGTAAATCAGATCAGCCCGGGCACCATGGTGCGATCGATTCCAGTCTGCTTGTGGAATCGGCTGAGCGCGAGTTGCACGATGCCATTTGTGCGGCGACACCCCGGTTCGAGTCGTTTTTTGTCCTGCGGGACTACACGACTGCGCTGCAGTCGCTGGCTTCCCTGAAAGCGCCGGTTGATGCCTTTTTTGATGGCGTCATGGTCAATGCAGATGATGCAAAACTGCGCGCCAACCGCCTCGCTCTACTGGGTGAACTGCACGTCCTCATGAACAGAGTCGCAGACCTCTCCAGGCTGGCGGCGTAAAATCGATCGCATGAACGCGCCCATCAAACTCGTCATTCTGGATCGCGACGGCGTCATCAATTTTGACAGCGATCATTTCATCAAGAGCCCGGCCGAATGGAAGCCGATTCCGGGCTCCATCGAGGCCATCGCGCGGCTGAACCAGAACGGCTATCGGGTGGTGGTCGCCACCAACCAGTCCGGTATCGGGCGCGGGTTGTTCGACATGGCGACCCTCAACGCGATCAATGACAAGATGATGGAACTGGTGTTTCGCCAGGGCGGCCGCATCGATGCGGTGTTTTTCTGCCCCTGCACGGCCGAGCAGAACTGCCATTGCCGCAAACCGGATACCGGAATGTTTGAAGACATCGCCGTGCGTTACCAGATCGGTATCGCCGGCGTCCCGTGCATCGGCGATTCCCTGCGTGACCTGGAGGCCGGCAGCAAATCCGGCTGCATTCCCATCCTGGTTCTGACTGGCAAGGGCAAGAAAACGCGCGACAAGGGTGGCCTGCCAAAGGGTACGCGTATCTACCCTGACCTCTCTGCCGCGGTGGACGCACTGATTGCCGACACATCGCGTCCCGCCGCCTGAAACCACGTACGAATGATCTA
>CAYSKY010000800.1:0-1889 GCA_964431425.1 uncultured Burkholderiales bacterium | reverse complement strand
GGGCAGCATCGCCCTCCAACCAAAAGCCCCGCTTCGGCGGGGCTTTTGTTTTGCGCGACCAACCCGTCAAATTGACGGGATTTTCACCGTCTTTCCCGGGACTGCGTCAGGAGTGGCAGGCGTAATATCCGATCATGGGCGATATTCTGGTGGTAGAAGACGATGCCGTCATGCGCGAGTACATCGCACGCAGTCTTTCCGCGCGCGGCTTCACGGTGTCGATGGCGAAAAGCGGTGCCGATGCCCTGCAGCAAATGCGCAGGAAGCCGGCGGCACTGGTCATCACCGACATCCGCATGCCGGGCATGGATGGGTTCAGTTTTGCCAGCGCGCTGCGCCGCGACCCGGCCATCGGGCATCCGGACATCGTGTTTGTGTCCAGCATGGACGATCGCGCGCAATACCGCCGCGCCATGCATGTCGGCGCCTACGATTACCTGGTCAAGCCGTTCCGCTCGCAGGAAATCGCCGATACGGTCACGCATTGCTTTGAGACCCGCAAGGTCCGGCACCGTGGCCGCGAGTTGACCGATACGCCCGGCGAACCCGCGGCGGCAGCACTGCCGCGCATTCCCGGCTATGAGTTGATCCAGAAACTCGGCGAAGGGGCGGTGTCGGTGGTGTATCTGGCCACGCACCTGGCAACGCGCGAGCAGCACGCGCTCAAAATTCTGCGCCTGCACAGCATCGATGGCTCGACACAGGAAGCCGTCAACCGCTTCATGTCCGAATACAACATGCTCAAGAACCTCTCGCATCCCAACGTGGCGCGTGTGTATGAGCACGGTGTCGGTGATCGATGCCTGTACATCGGCATGGAGCATTTGCCCGGCGGCGACCTGCGGCTGGACATTGAGGCCAGCATGCCTCCCGGCCAGGCGCAACTGCGCGCGGCCGAAATTGCCTCGGCGCTGGCCGCCATTCATGCCGCCGGCATCATCCACCGCGACCTGAAGCCGGCCAACATCCTCATGCGCATGACGGGCGAAGCCGTGCTGGCGGACTTCGGTATCGCCAAGCAGATCGGTGCCGAGCTGTCGCTGACGCAGACCGAGATGGTGATGGGAACGCCGTACTACATGAGCCCTGAACAGGCACGCGGCAGTACCGTCGGGCCGGCCAGCGACACCTATTCGCTCGGGGTGCTGTACTTTGAAATGCTCTCCGGCAAACGTCCTTACGTGGGCAAGACCCCGACCGAGGTCATGGGCAAGCACCTCAATGCGCCGGTCCCGCTGCTGCCCGCCCACCTCGCGCGCTACCAACCGGTCATCGACACCCTCATGGCCAAGCGTCCGACGGACCGCTATCCCAACGCCGAAGCCGCTCGGAGGGCCATTCTGGCCGACGCCGGCTAAGTCCGTCGCGACCGGTGGCGTTTGCGATAGAGCAAACGCTGCGCATTTATGCCGCCATGCCCTGCGTGACCGGCACACGATGCGTTTATGACTGTGATTTAATATCGGCGGCCCATCGTAGCGGCAGACCATTTTCATGGCTGACGACACCAGCCAACACACTCACATCAGGAACAACCAGGAGATCGTATGAAAAAACTCACCGCACTCGCCGCCGCCCTGCTGATCGGCGTATCAGGCGCCGCCGTTGCCCAAAAACAGGAAGCACCCAAAGCCGACGCCAAAGCGGCACCCGCTGCCAAGGCGGAAGCCAAAGCCGCGCCGGCCGCCAAAACGGAAGCCAAGGCCGACGCCAAGGCCGCACCGGCTGCAGACGCCAAGAAAGAACCGCTGGACCTGAATACCGCCGCCGAGAAAGACCTCGTCGCGCTGCCGAAGATCGGCGAAGCCAAAGCCAAGGCCATCATCAAGGCGCGCCCGTTCACCGGCAAGGATGAACTGGTCGCCAAGAAAATCCTCACCCAGGCCGAA
>CAYSKY010000799.1:0-1890 GCA_964431425.1 uncultured Burkholderiales bacterium | reverse complement strand
CTATAATTCTTGGAATTTATCGATATGAATTTTTAATGGATAATTTTTATTATAAATTACAATGTTTTAAACAAATTACAACAAATACGTTTCGTATTGTTAAACATACAAACCTCCAACTTGTGTGCACAAACAGAGCAATATTGATGCGTCGCAACATTCTGGGGTTTGGCCTTGCCACTGCAGAAAGATAGAATCGGTCACTTTTTTGGGCAGGGCGAACCATGGAATGCAAAATCACTTGGGCAGGCGAAGGCATGTCCTTTGTCGCAGAAACCGGCAGCCAGCACCGCCTGGTGATGGATGGCGCACCAGAGGCCGGGGGTCGCAACCTTGGCCCGCGGCCAATGGAACTGCTGTTGGCAGGCACTGGCGGCTGCACCGCTTTTGATGTCGTGTTGATACTCAAAAAGGGGCGGCACGAAGTAAGTGACTGCGAGGTCCTGGTAAGTGCAGACCGTGCCGAGAGCGACCCCAAGGTGTTTACCCGCATTCACTTCAGTTTCAAAGTCAAAGGCAAGGCGCTAAAGCGGGAAGCCGTTGCTCGTGCAATTGAACTTTCGAAGGAGAAATACTGCTCAGCGTCGATCATGCTCGGAAAAACCGCTGATATCACGCACGATTTCGAAATTATCGAAATCTAAAGCAGGCAGCCAAAGGTTTTCACTCGGGCAAACTAGCAGGGGCGACGCCAGCCCCTCAATTCAGTGCCAACGCAACTAGATGTAATAGGCGGCGCTTGTCATCACCCGAGAAGTTGCCTTCATCACCAACTTGACAGGCAGCGGCAATTCAGCGGCCCCGAGCCGCATGGCCGTTTCCGCATGCGCAATTTCGTCACTACGCATTTGCAGCAACACTTCACGTGATTTGATGTCCGCAGCGGGCAAGCGCCCGAGATGGTCGTCCAGATGCGCTTCAACTTGGCGTTCCGTTTCAGCCAGAAAGCCCAGATTCCAGGCATCCCCCAGGCGCCCTGCCAACAACCCCAACGCCAATGCGCCACTGAACCAAAGAGGGTTCAGAAGGCTTTTACGCCCCGCCAATTCCGAAATTCTGGACCCTGTCCACGCCAGATGCTCGGTTTCTTCCCTGGCAGCCTGATTCAACTCGTCACGAATACCTTGGGAAGGAGAACTTAAAGCCTGCCCCTGATAGAGCGCTTGTGCGCAAACCTCTCCTACATGGTTGATGCGCATCAATGCAGCCGCATGCTGGCGCTCCTGGAGAGTGAGCACCCCTTCTGGCAAACTGGCACCCGGAATTGGTCGCGCTGATAGCGGCGAAGCAAAAACTGCGCGAAGCGACTTGTCGAACTCGACAATCAGTTGGTCAATATTCATGGCAGACATGGAAAAAACAATGAAGTGCGAGGCCATTCTAGCCGAGAGGTATTATCAGGAACTCCTCGAAAACGGCAAGAACCCTTTATGAAACGATACTTCACGATAGTCGGAATCAGTGCCGTAACCTGCTCCTTGGCAGCGCCACCACCCCAGATGCAGGAAGGGCTTTGGGAAATAACAACCCAAACTGAAATTTCCGATACGGCCGCGCCGCTTCCACCGGAAACGACACGCGCTTGCTACTCCAAGCAGGATGTCGAAAATGACAGCGCAGCGACACCCAAGGATGAAAAATGTGAGATCCAGGACTACCGGGTGGCCGGGAACATCGCTTCCTGGAAAATTGTTTGCAATACGCCGGAAAAAGTCACCGGCAACGGCACGGTCGCGTTTCATAACCGAATCTCTTACAGCGGAACCGCAACACTTCGCATGGAGGTTCAAGGCAAGCCCCCAATCCAGATGAAGAATCGCTACAGCGGGAAGCGGTTAGGCGAGTGCCTCCCCTAGCTTACTGCCCGCCAACGACCCTCGGTGCTGCAGA
>CAYSKY010000798.1:0-1897 GCA_964431425.1 uncultured Burkholderiales bacterium | reverse complement strand
GCTGTTTGTGGCCCTGGCGGTGCAGGTATAGGCCACGCCGTTGTTCAACCCGAAGATGCTGAACTGAACCGGGTTACCGCCGAACGAATTTTGCGTCTGGCTGAAGTTGCCGTCGGTGCAGGTCAGGCTGTAGTTGATGATGCTGCTGCCACCATTGTTTGCCGGCGGCGCAACCGTGAAACTGGCAGAACCATTGCCCGGCGTCGCGGTGGTGATGGTGGGCGCGCCCGGCACGCCTGGTTGCAGGTCGATGTTCTGCGTCACGCTGGCGGCCGCCAGCACGCGCGTGTCTCCGGCCTGGCTGGCCGTGATGGAACAGAAACCCGGATTGAGCATGGTTACGGTGGTACCGCTGACAGCGCAGACGAAGCTATTGGTCGAATAACTTACCGGCATGCCCAACGACGACACCGCGACCGGGTTGAGGCTGAACGAGCCACCCGATACGAACGGCCGGCTGGAGGGAATCTGGGCGTCGAACGTCAGCGTTTGCGGCGAGGCCTGGAACGTGAAGTTGATCGTGCCCGCCGGCGCCGGGTTGTAGCTGCTGTTGCCAGGCTGGGTGACCGAAATTGAGCAGAAGCCCGGATTCTGCATGACGGCCGAGGCGCCGCTGACACTGCATACGAATGGCGTGGCTGAGGTGTAAACCACGGGTAGGCCGGAACTGGCCGAGGCGGCAAGCGGCACCGGGCCACCGGCGAAATACTGCGGGCTGGGCGGCGACACCACGGTCAGCGTCTGGTCGCGCGGCAGAACAATCAGCGTGAACGACTGAACGGCGTTGGGCAGCGTGCCGTTGCTGGCGGTGAAGGTCAATGGATAGACGCCGCCGGCGCCGATCAGTGGTGTCCCGAAAAGAATGCCAGTCGCCGGCACGGTTCCGCTGGAAATGCGGAAGGTTACGCCGGCAGGCAGCGTGCCCGACAGGGTCAGGGTTGGATTTGGCGTGCCACTGGCCGTTACCGAGAATGCGTCACCAATACCTTGCGCGAAGGTCTTGCTGGCGGCACTGGTGAACACCGGCGCGACCGGGCCCGTCGTGGGCGTGACCGGCACATTCGCCGATGCAGTGCCGGTGCCGATCGAATTGGTCGCGGCCACATTGCACTGGTGGGTGCTGCCGTTGGTGAGGCCGGTGACCGTCAGCGGGGTGGCGACACCCGTGGCGCTCAGGTTGCCCGGGTTGCAGGTCGCGACATAGCTGCTGATGGCGGCGCCGCCATTGGAAGCAGGCGCGGAGAAGCCAAGGATGACCTGGCCGTTTCCGGGCGTGGTGGTCACGATGGCCGGCGCACCTGGCGCAACCGCCGTCACGGAAAAGCTTTGCGTGACGCTGGGCGCCGCGTTATAGCTGCCGTTACCAATCTGCGAAGCAACAATGCTGCAGGTGCCGGCCGACTGGAAAATGACCGTCGTACCGGACGCCTGGCATACCGCCGGCGTGTTAGTGGCAAAGGTCACCGCCAGGCCAGACGTGGCAGAGGCCGTGAGATTGAGCGGCGTCAGCGTAAAGGCCTGGGTGGGAGGCGCTGCAAAACTGATTGTCTGGTTGAGTCGCGCCACCGTGAGCGTGAAATTCTGCGTGGCGTTCGGCAGTGTGCCGTTGGCGGCCGTAAACGTCACCGGCCAGGTTCCGCCGGTGCCGGCGGCTGGCGTGCCGGATAACACCCGCGAACCGCTGTTGAAAGTCACGCCGGACGGCAGCGAACCGCTGATGGACACCGTCGGTGTCGGCGTGCCGCTCACTGCCACGGTAAACGTGCCGGCAGCGCCCACCGTGAAGGATGTGGCGGAACTGCTGGTGATCTGCGGCGCCACGCCGGGGGTTTGTGGCGTGACATTGACGCTGCCCGATGCGGCGCCGGTTCCCACAGCGTTGGATGCCGTGACGCTG
>CAYSKY010000797.1:0-1903 GCA_964431425.1 uncultured Burkholderiales bacterium | reverse complement strand
GACTTCTCGGTGTAGGAACTGTCCCACTGCGTAATGGTGACGATGGCGTTGGGTGCCTCTCCCGCCAGAAATTCCGCAGAGATTGACGAATCCTTGCGCTCGCTGATGGGCAGGCTGACCTTGGCACTGGCGCGGTAGGTGACCTTCGGGCTGACTTCCGACCCCGACACCTTGACGGTGCCGACGTATGACCCCAGCTTGCCGGTCTGCGCTTGGGCAGCGCCGGCGCCTATTGCCAGCGCCAGCACTGCGACAGCCAAAGCAAATATCTGCGACGTTGAGTTGGCTTGGCGGCCAAAGCCCGACTGCTCCTTGCGTGCGCAACTGTACATTTCGTTCTCTTTGTCGATTGGATCGGTGTCGATCGATGCGCCGACTCTAGCATCGCGATAATCGCGATCCTTTGCGCCAGACCAAGGCAGGCGAACTAAAAAGTGTGGCGCATCAGGCTTGCTGGGCGGCATACGCACCCACGGCGTGCGCGGCGCAAAACAACAGCATTGGCGCGCCTCTCCAGCCATTTTTGCCCCGAAACCCTCGCCAATGCTGGACTTTTGCACGTCTATCCGGGCATGACGGCAGCGCTAGGCCAGCATCGTCTCCGCACCAGCGCCGCCAATGCCGGCCTTCAGTTCAGCGGCCTTGAGCGTATTGCCGAGCAGCATGGTGATGGTCATGGGCCCGACGCCGCCGGGCACCGGGGTGATGGCCGAGGCCACTTCTTTCGCGGACGCGAAGTCCACGTCACCTGCAAGCTTGCCGTCGGGCAGGCGGTTGATGCCCACATCGATGACCACGGCGCCCGGCTTGATCATGTCGCCGGTGATCATGTGGGCGCGGCCGACAGCGGCCACCACGATGTCGGCATCGCGCGTGAATTTGGCAAGGTCACGCGTCTTGGAGTGGCACACGGTGACGGTGCCGCCCGCCTTGAGCATCAGCATGGCCTGCGGTTTGCCCACGATGTTTGATCGGCCGACAATAACCACGTGCTTGCCTTCCACGGCAATGCCTTCGTACTCCAGCATTTTCATCACGCCCCACGGCGTGCAGGGCGGATAGTGGCTTTCGTCGATCACCAGCGCGCCCATGTTGCTGTAGGCAAAGCCGTCCACGTCCTTGTCGGGATGGATGGTTTCGATCACGGCGCGATCATCAATGCCCTTGGGCAGCGGCAGTTGCACCAGGATGCCGTGGATGTCGGCGCGCTGGTTGAGTTGCTGCACAAAGGCGCGCAATTCGTCCTGCGTGGTGGTGGCCGGCAGCGCATGCACTTCGGAAGCCATGCCAATGCTCTCGCAGGCTTTGGCCTTGTTGCGCACATATACCTGCGAGGCGGGATCTTCACCGACGATCACTACCGCGAGTCCCGGGCGCGTGCCGGCGGCGACCAACCGGTCCACACGCAGCTTGTATTCGGCGCGAAAGAATTCGGAAATGGCCTTGCCGTCGATCAGTTTTGCAGTCATGTGGGAAATCGCAGTAGTTGGGTGGGGGAGATCAGTGCGTGAATTGGAATGTCCTGCGGGCCGACCGGCACGGCATCGACAATCTGGCAGTCGAAGGCGGCGGCGATTCGCCAGGGCCGTGATCCGGCAGCGGCCAGCAGGCGGTCGTAGTAGCCAGCGCCATAGCCCAGCCGGCTGCCGGCGCGATCAAAGGCGAGGCCGGGCATCAGCATCACATCGGCTTCGTCAATCGACACCACCGGCAGGTCGTCGCGTGGCTCGAGGATGCCCCACACTCCCGGCACCAGGTCTTCGTCGCGCGCCACAGCGTGCACGACCAGCTTTTTTTGCTCGCGATCAATTCGCGGCAACAGGATGGTTTTGGCATCGGCCAGCAGGGCTTCAAAAAAACCATGGGTATCCACTTCGACACCAAAGCTCATGTAGGTCATCAC
>CAYSKY010000796.1:0-1904 GCA_964431425.1 uncultured Burkholderiales bacterium | reverse complement strand
GGCGCACGCAAAATTGCGCGGTGGCGGATCATACTGGTTGGCGAGGGCCCCCTTGCCGTTACCGGTGCGGCCGTGGCAGATCACGCAATTGGCTACCGGCCCTTCCTGTCCCTGATAGAGCCGTTCCCCCGCCCGGGCGTCCTGCGCCGAACCTGCAGGCATTTTCCGGTTGTAGTATTCATCCGGCGCCTTCCCGGTGAAACGCGGCTGGGGGCACTCGCCAATTGGCACCTGCGCCAGGGCCGGTGGCGCCGAGACGGCTAACAGCAAACTGGCCAGGGAGGCCCTGACGATACAACAGGTGTTCATTTTGGCTCCCGTCCGCCGATTGGTGCGGATTCAGTTCGCCAAGGATGCCACAATTGCTCATCCGCATTTGCAGCAAATACGGCAAGCCCTTATACGTACGCATTGGAAACTTGACCACGTGATCGCCCGTTCGGCATGATGCAAGGTGGTGCGGCCCCTGCATTCCGCACCCGTTTTTGCCCGCCGCTGAACCAAAAAAACAGAACAAACGACAAGTTAACAACCCAAATGTGCGGTATCGCCGGAATATTGTTGACAGGACGCGGTGAACCGCCGAAACAGGCGGAACTGTCGCGGATGATCGGCCGCCTGCAACACCGCGGCCCGGATGGGACCGGTTTCCACCTGGTCGGACCGGTGGGCCTCGCCCATGCGCGCCTGTCCATCATCGACCTCGCTGGCGGCGCACAACCCATGGCCAATGAAACCGGCGACGTGTGGGTGACCTTCAACGGCGAGATATTCAACTACCGCGAGCTGACCGAGATGTTGACCGGACTCGGGCACCGCTTCCATTCCCGCTCAGATACCGAGGTGCTGGTGCACCTGTACGAGCAATTCGGCGAGGCCATGATGTCCCATCTGAACGGGCAGTTTGCATTTGCCCTATGGGACGCGAAGCGGCAACGCCTGTTGCTGGCGCGGGATCGCGTCGGTATCCGGCCCCTGTTCTTCACGGAGGCCGCCGGGCGGCTGTTGTTCGCATCTGAAGTCAAGGCGCTGTTTGCGCTGCCGGAAGTATCGCGACGACTGGACATCAAAGCGCTGGCGGAAACCGCGACCTTTTGGGCACCGCTTGACGGGCGTTCAGCGTTTGAATCCGTTGCCAGTCTACCGCCGGGCCACCTGCTGGTTGTAGAGGGTTCCCGGCAACGCCTGGTGCGCTACTGGGACTGGCAGTTCCCGGAAACCATGCCTGCGCCACGCGCCGAGTCTGACTACGCCGATGAACTCAAGTCATTGCTGGTCGATGCCGTGCGGCTGCAACTGCGCGCCGATGTTCCGGTTGGCGCTTACCTGTCCGGTGGACTGGATTCGTCGATTATCGCCACCCTCATCCGGAACTACACCGACACGCCGCTGCGCACGTTTTCATTGACGTTCGAAGACGCAGAGTTCGACGAAAGCGGCCACCAGGCTGAAATGGCGGCCGCACTTGGTACCGAGCATACCGCCGTGCGCTGCAGCAGGCAGGACATTGCGGCGATGTTTCCTGCCACGATCCTGCACACCGAGACGCCGGTGGTGCGATCCGCGCCGGCTCCGTTGATGCTGCTGTCGCGGCATGTGCGGGAGAGCGGCTTCAAAGTCGTGCTGACCGGCGAAGGCGCTGACGAGGTGTTCGGCGGCTACGACCTTTTCAAGGAGGCGAAGATCCGCCGCTTCTGGGCCCGGGCCCCCGGATCGACCATGCGCCCGCGCATCCTCGAGCGCCTGTACCCCTATCTCAAGAATTCACCCGCCTCAGGGCGTGCATTCACTGAAGAGTTTTTTCGCACCGGCATCGACCAGGTCGAAAGCCCGTATTTTGCGCACCTGCCTCGCTGGACCACCACCGCGCGCATGTTCCAGTTTTTTTCCGGCGATACCCGTAC
>CAYSKY010000795.1:0-1908 GCA_964431425.1 uncultured Burkholderiales bacterium | reverse complement strand
CGATGGTCATTTCAACGATCCTGACCCTGATCTGGCGCCGGCGGCTGGAAGAATTGGCCGGGCAGATGGCATTGGCCGAGGAACGCCAGCGGGTGGCTGCTGCCGAGCGCGCTGCGACGGAGGCCAATCTGCGCGCGCTGCAGGCCCAGATCGAACCGCATTTCCTGTTCAACACCCTGGCCAACGTCACCGGCCTCATTCACCCACAGCCGGAAACGGCCAAGCTGATGCTGGAAAAATTCATCGCCTACCTGCGTGCGACGCTGGCCAGCACCCGCGAGCCCCAAAGTACCCTCGCCGCCGAGTTCGATCTGATGGGAAACTTCCTCGCCATCCTGCAAATCCGCATGGGAGACCGGCTGCGCGTCGAACTCAGCCTGCCCCCGGAATTGGCCGGGGTTGCAATCCCGCCGATGCTGTTGCAGCCACTGGTCGAAAACGCCATCAAGCACGGACTCGAACCCAAGGTTGAGGGTGGCAGCGTGCGGCTGGAGGCTGCCCGTACCGGCGACGCAATCGCTCTCTCGGTCACTGACACCGGCGTGGGCTTCTCGGGAGGCAGGTCCGGCGGAATCGGCCTGCGCAATATTCGCGAACGCCTGCAGCAGTTGTTTGGCGATCGCGGCAGGCTGGTGATTGAAGAGAACTCGCCTTCCGGCACCCGCGCCGTCCTGACCATGCCGGCTTCATGAAAGTCCAGCATTGGCGCGCCTTCCGGGCCGAAAATGCCCGGAAAAGCTCGCCAATGCTGGACTTTTGCCAACCTCACCCAAACCGACCACCACAGAACTCGCGTCCATGAGCACATCCCCGACCGCCATCATTGCTGATGATGAACAGCACCTCGCGAACTACCTGCACGAACGCCTCACCGCGCTATGGCCGGAACTGGCGATCGTGGGGATTGCGCGAAACGGACTTGAAGCCATGCGTTTGATCGACGACGAGAGTCCTTCAATCGTATTTCTTGACATTCGAATGCCGGGACTCACCGGGCTGGAAGTTGCGTCACGGCTCGATGCTAAAACCCACGTCGTGTTTGTCACCGCCTATGACCAGTACGCTGTCGAAGCCTTTGACCGGCAGGCGGCCGACTACCTGCTCAAGCCGGTGACTGACGAGCGGCTGGTGAGGGCCATCGAGCGCCTCAAGAACAAGTTTGCCAAAGCCGAGGTACCCGGTGATGTCGCCGGACTGCTCAAACAACTTGCGATCGCACTGCCTGGTGCAAAGGGTGCGCGCCTGCGCTGGATACGCGCCTCGGTGGGCGACACCGTGCGGCAGATTCCGGTGGAAGACGTCTACTACCTGCAGGCCCAGGACAAATACGTCAGCGTCTACACCCGGGACGGCGAGTCGCTGATTCGCACGCCCCTGTCTGAGCTGCTGGAACAGCTAGACCCGGACACCTTCTGGCAGATCCATCGTTCCAGCATCGTCAACGTCAACTACGTGGCCGCGTCGCGCCGCGATGTGATGGGCAAGACCGTGGTGAAGTTGCGCGACGGCAAAACCGAGTTGCCGGTCAGCCGCGCTTACGCGCACCTGTTCAAGCAGATGTAGTCAGGCGGCGCGGCCGGGCCGCGCGGCAATCTGCCGGTCATGCAAGGCGGCCAGCAGAAAACTGGCGGTCAGCGCGCCGATCAGCGCAAAGAACATGTCGGACTGCGTGTCCCATGGGTCACCCTGGGTACCCAGAAACTGGTCCGCTCCCTGGCCCAGTATTAACGCCGACCACCACTCGATGAGTTCGTACATGGCCGATACCGCAAGGCAGATACAAACGCTCAGGAACGTGACAAGGCGCGTTGAAGGGATCGCCCACACCCGTATCAGAAGTTCGCGTGCGGCGATGGCCGGCACAAAGCCCTGCGCAAAATGGCCGATCCGGTCGTAGTGGTTGCGGGT
>CAYSKY010000794.1:862-1909 GCA_964431425.1 uncultured Burkholderiales bacterium | reverse complement strand
CCACATCGGCGACGGCAACCTGCACTACAACCTGAGTTTTCCGTCAGGGCCGCCCACACCGGCGCAGTCAACACACGCCAACGAGCTGGTATATGCACTGATCGATACATTGCACGGCTCCATCAGCGCCGAACACGGGCTGGGCCAGCTCAAGCGCGATGAAATCGTGAGGCACAAGAGCAGCATCGAACTCGATCTCATGCGCAGCATCAAGCGGGCCCTGGACCCACAAGGCATCATGAATCCGGGCAAGGTACTTTGAGAAGCAGGCACCCCGGTGGCCGCCCGGCCACCGGCTGAGGGCGAATTATTTGCACCGACGGGCAAATAGTTTGATCTTGCGCTACCCCGGCGTGTTTTTCCCCAGTAATATCCGGCCATCGGCAGGATTTCTGCCCGAACAGCATCATCCGACGCGGAGGACGCATGCCCCACGACGCAGTGCAGACCGGCTTTGAAGCCGCCACGCCCGAGCGCATTCCCGCTTACCTGCAGGACACCTACTGGTGGGCGTACGTGCATCCGAATGCCGTCAGCTTCTTCGAGCGACAGTGGCTGGTTAACGCCATTCTTTGGGGAAATTTCTCGCGGCTGCGCGATGCCGCGCTGGCAGAACTGGGCGAAGTCATCCATGGCCGCATCCTGCAGGTCGCCTGCGTGTACGGCAATTTCACCGGCAAGCTGGCCGAGCGCCTCGCGCCGGATGCCTCGCTCGATGTGGTGGATGTGCTTCCGATCCAGTTGCAGAACCTGCGCAAGAAAATCCCGGCCGACGCGCGGGTGACACCATGTCTGCGCAATTCCGCCGACCTTGGTTTTGCCAACGGCACCTATGACCAGACGGTGCTGTTCTTCCTCTTGCACGAACAACCCGAAGACGTGCGCCGGCAGACGCTGGCCGAAGCCGTGCGCGTCACCCGTGCCGGCGGTCGCATCGTCATCGTCGATTACCACCAGCCGCGGCATCCGCACCCGCTGCGCTACCTGTTCAAGCCGGTGCTGCATGTGCTGGAGCCGTTTGCGCTGGACCTGTGGCGCAATGAGGTG
>CAYSKY010000794.1:0-852 GCA_964431425.1 uncultured Burkholderiales bacterium | reverse complement strand
GACCTGGCTGCCGGCAAGCGTCAAGCCGGAGCAGATCCGCAAAGAAACGTTTTACGGCGGGCTTTACCAGAAGCTCGTCATCACGCTCTAGCGCGAGACTCGCCGGCGGCAGCGCCGCCGGCAATCCACAGTGGATTCAGAAGCCGATGCTGAGCAGCGCCCGCGCCGCCAGAATCGTGCCCACCAGCGCGCTGCCGTAGCAAAGCAGCTTTGCCACCAGCCCCGCATGGATACCCACGTCGTGCAGCGTATGGAAAATACGATGCGCGGCGTGCCACAAAAACAGCGCGATCACGATCAGCAGGAAGCCCTTGCCGGCCCAGTGCTGGGCCAGCGTATGCACCCGCTGGTAATCCAGCAGGCCCCGCGGCAGCAGCGTGCCGGTGGGAACCGCGATGCCGGTGATGAATACCAGCATGGCGCCGATCAGGGCCGAGAACATGCCACCTGCCCCGAAGAGCAGCCAGAAAATGGGAGCGTTGGATCGTTTCATCGCGCAAGACTCCAGCAGACGATAAGCAACAGCAGACTGGCACCGCAGGCGGCCGCCAGCCCGGTACGGGTGATGGTGGCCGGTCCCACGCGCTTGCCGTCCAACATGATGGGCGGCAGTGTGCGCGGCATGATGTTGAACCAGGTCCAGGTGTGGTACAGGAATCCAACCAGCAGGATCACGTGCAGGAAAATGGCGAAGGGACTGGTCAGCCATTGCACCCACGAATCCCACGCCGCCTGCCCATCGGCCAGCTTCATGACGCCGATCAGGAGAATGAAGGCATAGATGGCGACAAAGAACGCCGTGCCTTCATGAACCATGTATTCAACGAAGAATGGATTGCGGCGCCACCAACC
>CAYSKY010000793.1:0-1912 GCA_964431425.1 uncultured Burkholderiales bacterium | reverse complement strand
TTCAGAGGCTTGACCAGATAGTCCGCCGCACCCGAGGCCAGCGCCTGCCGGCGCACGCTGGGATCTTCCAGCGCGGAAATCATCACCACGCGGGTGACCGAGTTCTGGGTGTTTCGCAGATTGGAGAGCAGGCTCAGGCCCGACAGACGCGGCATGCGTACGTCGCAGACGATGATGTCGTAGGTGACCGACTGGCAGCGGCGCAGGGCGTCCAGCCCGTCGAACGCCTTCTCCACATCGAAGCCGAGGCGGTGCAGCACGCTGGTGACGTGATCCACCGCCGCGTCATCGTCGTCGACGACCAGTGCGCGGGTGCGCCTTGCATTTTCGGTGGGTGACAGCGGCATGTTGCCCGGGACCATCCAGAATCGTATCGGCCCAGTTTAGCCGATCCTCCACGGCCTTCCATCACCGGCACCTTAGAGGCGGCCGCTGCGCTTGATTTCCAGGTACTGGTTCACCAGTGCAATGGGAAGAGCCTGCGGCTCCACGTCGAGCGCAAAGGTTTCACGGCTCACCAGCCGCGAAAAGGTCTTGCGGCGCTGCGCCAGATACAGGTGCGTGGCCGAGAGCGCGATGGCATCGTCCAGACCGCCGACCGGCGCCTCCGCCAGTTCCTGCAGCACCCGTTCGCGCAGGCTCGCCACCACCACCAGATGCTTGGTGGAGAGCACCCGGATGGCCATGCCCAGTTCGGCCTCGTCTTCATCGCGCAGATTGGTCAGCAACAACACCATCGAGCGCTTCGGCACTTCGTGCATGAGACGCCCGGCGGCGGCGAGAAAGTCGCCGGTGTGCGGCTGCGGCTCGATGTCATAGAGTGCATTGGTCAATACATTCAAGGTCTCGGGCCCTTTGCCCGGGGCCAGGTAGCGATCCACGCCGCCAAAGGTGAGCGCCCCCACCGAATCGCCCTGCTTGAGCGCGACGTGGGTGAGCAACATCAGCGAATTGAGCGCCTGGTCGAAATGCGACAGCTCTCCATCCTGCGCCCGCATGCGCCGGGAGCAGTCCAGCAGGAACACCAGCCGCTGGTCGCGTTCATCCTGGTATTCGCGCGAAATCAGCTTGCGCTGGCGGGTGGTGGCTTTCCAGTCGATCTGTCGCACACTGTCGCCCTGCCGGTACTCACGCAATTGGTGAAACTCCATACCCTCGCCGCGGCGGCGCTTCAGTTTCACCCCCAGCCGGCTGAGACGGTGGTCGGTGGCCAGCAGGGCGAACTTGGCCACCGCCGCAAAATTGGGATACACCCGCACAGTCTGCGATGCCCCCATGCCCGCGCGCACCTGCCACAGGCCCAGCGGTGAATCCACGAGGCCTTCGACCGCCCCGAACACGGCCGGCCCGCGTTGAATCGGCGTGACCTGGTAAGTAATTTCCACCGACTGCTGCGGAGCCACGGTCAGGCTTTGCGGCAGTCCGTCGAATCGCAGGGACGGCGGCACAAAATCGAACACCGCCAGCGAAACCGGCACTGCGCCGCTGTTGCTGACACGCACCACCACATCACGTGTCACCCCCAGCGCCAGCGCATGCGGCATCCGGCGGCTCATCTGCACCGGCTTTGACGCATCCAAGGCGCCCCATCGGCGCCAGGCCAGCCAGGCATCACCTGCCAACAGCATCACAAACAATGTGGCAGCTGCACTCCAGGCCAGCCCCGGCAACTCCCAGCGCGCAGCTGCGGCCGCCCACGCCACCGAGGCCAGGGTTCCCGCCAGCATCAATCGCATCAGCCGCGGGGACGGCCGCAGAATCGCCCGCCGGCGGTTTATCCCGCCAAAGCGCTCGGTGCCTTCGGGCGGTGGCAACGCCTTTTCGACCGCAGCATTCAAGCGCGCGGCGCCTCGATGCTGTCGATGATCGCCTGCAACACGCGATCCGTGGTCTGCCCCTCAAGCTGCATGTC
>CAYSKY010000792.1:0-1915 GCA_964431425.1 uncultured Burkholderiales bacterium | reverse complement strand
GCATGGCGGTGAAATTTTCACGCGGCAGGCTGGGCGCCGATTTCATGGCGATATACGCATTGGTGTTGGCCGGGTTGCCCACCACCAGCACCTTGACGTTGCGCGAGGCAACGGCGTCAAGCGCCTTGCCCTGCACCGTGAAGATGGCGCCGTTGGCAGTCAGCAGGTCTTTGCGCTCCATGCCGGGGCCGCGCGGGCGGGCGCCGACCAGCAGGGCGACATCCACGTCCTTGAAGGCGGTCATGGCATCCGAATGGGCGGACATGCCGGCCAGCAACGGGAACGCGCAGTCGTCGAGTTCCATCATCACGCCCTTCAGCGCCTTCTGGGCCTTCTCGTCCGGAATTTCCAGCAGTTGCAGGATGACAGGCTGGTCTTTGCCGAGCATTTCGCCCGAGGCAATGCGGAACAAGAGGCTGTAGCCAATCTGGCCGGCGGCACCGGTCACGGCGACACGCATGGGGGTCTTCATGTGGAACTCCTGAGTGGGAACGGGGGAATCGGGCGGTTGCAAATCGGGACGCTGCGTCGATGAAATGCGCAGTCCTGCCAATTATACAAAATTGGCTGGCGGCCATTTGAGGTAGCGCAACACCCACAGTGAAAAACCCAAGCACTGGCGCGCCCCGCAGGCCAAAATCGGCTCGGAAGCCGCGCCAGTGCTGGAGTTTGGCCTATTGCGCCGATTTAGATGTGGCGGCGGGCTTGAGGCTGATCGCGAGCACACCGGCCGTCACCAGCGCCGCCCCGGCCAACTGGACAGCGGTGATCGGCTCGTCAAGAAAGGCGTAGCCCATGAAGATGGTGGCGATCGGCCCGATGGAACTCATCATGGCGGCATTTGACGACCCCACGCGCCGGATGCCCTCGGCCATCATCACCACCGGCAGCACTGTAGAGACGACAGCCATCCAAGCGGAAAGCGTCCAAACCGGTTCGGGCTGGCTGAACATCGGCCCGAAGCCGGTGGTCACAGCGCAGTGCAACGCAATGGCGATGGTGGAAACAATGGAGGCGTACGCGGCAAAGCGGACCGCCCCGAGCCGCCGGATCATCTGCCCCGCACTGACCTGGTAACCGGCATACAGGACAGCCGAGCCCATGACCAGCGCCCCACCCAGCAGGACCAGGTCGCTGCTGCGCAGATCGTGCAGGAACACGAGCACGATACCGAGGTAACTCACGATCAATGCAAACACATCGCGTCGCACAATACGGTATCCGACAAACGCGGCGGAAATGAGCACCACAAAGGTTGGGTTGAGAAACAGCACCAGCCGCTCAAGGGCGGCGCTGATGTATTGCAGCCCCCAGAAATCAAGCAGGCTGGCGCCGTAGTACCCCATCAGGCCGGTCGCGCCAAGCATGGTCCAGTCGCGTGTTGTGAGATGGTATTGGCTGCGACTCGAAGCCCACCACGCGATCGCCGAAAAAAGGGGCAGTGCGAGCATCATGCGCATCGTCAGCAGCGTCACAGGATCCACGGGAGGAAGCGCGCCGCCTGCTGCGTACGCCAGCTTGACGAAAATGGCCTTGGCGGAAAACGCGATGGCGGATATCACCACCAGCACCGCACCAAACCGGTCAGCTTTCATCGGTCCGCGTGCGGCGGGTTGTGTCGTGTGATGTGGCGACTATTGGACAATGACCCGGAATATCACCGAACCTGACTGCGCGGGATTCAGCGTGCCGGTCAGAGTCCACTGCAGGTTTCCGGCGCCGCCGATTGCCGGCTGCACACTCACCGCGCAGGCACTGATGGCGGCCGGCAGCGGTGCCCCGCAGCTGGCGGTCACAAAGTTGGTGAAGGCCGGTGTGTTGTCACTGATGACAATCGTCGACACCACCGTCGGCGAACTGTTCGTGTAGTTGATGACGTATTCGAGAACGTCACCAGGCTTGGCGGCGTTGGAGG
>CAYSKY010000791.1:0-1916 GCA_964431425.1 uncultured Burkholderiales bacterium | reverse complement strand
CTGGCGGAAATGTACCAGATGCAGAACGGTGAGGGCGATCGGGGCGCGTCGTGTCGAAACCATGGCGGCCGATTGTAGAGGAAATCCCCATTGACATACTAATATATTAGTCCTCTAATTCAGCATCCGGGTGCAAAGCCGCCTGCCGGTGGCGGTATCCGGCATGACAAGAAAATCATATTCCGCCCACCGCTCGCACCGACGCGACCCGCCGCTGACATCAGGAGACATACCCCATGAACACCCTGCCCGTGAAACGACTCATCTCCGCCCTTTTTTCGACACTGGCACTGGTGGCCGGCTCCGCTGCGGCGGACACATGGCCAGAAAAGCCGGTGACGCTGGTGGTGCCGTTCCCGGCAGGCGGCTCGACCGATTCGGTGGCGCGTTCGCTCGCACCCAAGTTGATGGAACGCTTCGGCGGCAAGACCTTCGTCGTGGACAACAAGCCGGGTGCGACCGGCACCATCGGCGCCACCGCCGTCAAACGGTCGGCGCCCGATGGCTATACGCTGCTGGTGACCTCGCTAGGGCCGCTGGTGATCGCGCCGCACCTCATCAAGGGCGGTGTGCCGTATGACCCGTTGAAGGATTTCGATACACTGACCGTCGCGGTGCAGGCACCCAACGTGCTGGTAGTGCCCGCCGCTTCCGCGCACAAGAGCATTGCCGACGTGATTGCCTTCCAGAAAGCCAATCCGGGCAAGATGTCGTTTGCGTCCTCCGGCAACGGTTCCAGCGACCACCTAACGGTGGAACTGTTCTGGCAGGTCACCGGCACCAGCGGCCTGCATGTGCCGTACAAAGGCGGCAGCCCGGCCGTCACCGATCTGCTCGGTGGCCAGGTCGATGCCTCGTTCCAGAACATCAACGCCGTGCTTCCGCACATCAAGGCGGGCAAGCTGCGCGCGCTGGCCATCACCAGCGAGAAGCGTTCGACGCTGCTGGCCGATGTGCCCACGCTGGGTGAATCGGGTGTGAAGGGCGCCGAGGTGTATTCCTGGCAGGCCGTGGTGGGACCGAAGGGCCTGCCGGCCGACGTCCGCAGCAAGCTGCATGCGGCGCTGGTTTCCTCCCTGAATGATCCGCAGATCCGCCAGCAATATTCTGCGCTGGGATTTGAAATCATCGCCAATACGCCCGAACAGTTCGCGGCGTTTGAAGCAGCCGAGTTTGCGCGCTGGAAAAAAGTGATCGAGGCCGGCAAGATCAGCGCCGACTGATGGCGCACTGATTCGTTGATTTGCCCGCCCGCGGCGCAGGGAGTCCGGTTCCTTGCGCCGCGACGTTGAACTCCGACATCGATTGCTGACGTGAACACCCTTCCAAAAAACTCCACGCCGATCATCACGGCATTGCGCGCCATTCCCGTTGCGGGCCGCGACAGCATGCTGCTGAACCTCAGCGGCGCGCACGGCCCGTACTTCACCCGCAACCTCTTGATCCTCACCGACAGCGCAGGCAACACAGGGGTGGGCGAAGTGCCGGGTGGCGAGAATATCCGCCAGACCCTGGAAGACGCCGCGCCGCTGGTCATTGGCCGGTCGCTGGGCGAACACCGGCAGGTGCTGCGCGATGTGCAGCAGCAATTCGCCGACCGCGATTCGGGTGGGCGCGGCCTGCAGACCTTTGACCTGCGCACAACCATCCACGCCGTCACCGCCATCGAATCGGCCATGCTGGACTTGCTGGGCAAACACCTGGGCGTGCCGGTGGCGGCGTTACTCGGTGACGGACAGCAGCGCAATTCGGTGGAAATGCTGGGCTACCTGTTTTACGTTGGCGACCGCACCCAAACCAAACTCGATTACGCAAGTAAGCCGGATGCCGCCGATGCGTGGTCGCGCCTGCGCCACGAAAAGGCCATGGATACCGCCGCCATCGTGCGGTTGGCCGAAGCGGCGCGCGAGCGCTAT
>CAYSKY010000790.1:0-1917 GCA_964431425.1 uncultured Burkholderiales bacterium | reverse complement strand
GCGCACACCACGTCGCCCAGACATTGACCAGCAGCACCGGGCCAGCCGACGTGCTGTGCCATTTCCCGCCACCGTCAAGGCGCGGCAGGGAAATCTCGCCGGCTGCGTCCGGCCCGCGTGGTCGCGAATCGGAGCAGCCGGGCAGGTACGGCGCAATGGCGCAACCGGCCAGCGCCGTGAGCCAGGCGCGTCGGGAGGCATGTATCGGCCGTTGGCTCAAGGCCGCACCTCGGAAATTCGCACCGTGACGCCGCGGGCGCCCGGCGTGACCGGCCCACTCACGCCGAACATGTCACCAGCGGCCGGCGTGGCGCTGCCGGACTTCGAAATCTTGGCTTCAATCTGCACTGTGCCTGCCGAGGAAAGCCGCAGGTTGGGATCGAGCGACTGGCTGTCATCAAGACTGAACGCCGCCGGCAGAGCGCCCGCCCGCATCCTCGCCACCGCCACCGGCATGCGGCTACCCGCCCGGCGCGCGAAGATGAACAGCACATCGTCCGGCTTCACCTGCGCCATGAGCTTCGCATCGATTTCAATCATGCCCTGAATGACGGGGCCTGCGATGGCCTTGCCAGGCCCAGGCCCAGGCGCAGGCACAGCCGCGCCACCCGACTCCGCCTGACGGATGCTGTTCAGCAGCGATTTCGCGGCCGGTGAGTCAGGGGGCAACGCCGCGACCGCTGTTTTCCAGTGATCGATGGCGGCCGGCAGGTCGCGCTTACTGAACGCCGATGAACCCGCCAGCGCGCGGGCCTTGACGTGTTTGGGATCGGCTTCGAGCGCACGCGCAATCAGCTTGTCCGGCTCGCCGTCGAAACGTTTGCCCTGCCGAAGGGCCAGCAGGTCGGCGAAATCGGCGAGGATCGAGGCGTTGTTCGGAGCATAGTTGGCCGCCACCTCGTATGCCGTGAGCGCCTGGTCGTAATTGCCCAGTGCCGTCTGAGAGCGCGCCAGCGTCACCCAGGCCTCGGTATCGCCGGGCGATTCGCGCAGGCGCGCGGACAGCTTCTCAACCATCTGCACCACGTCCTGGCGCGTCATCTGGTGTTGAGCGACCGGGGGTGGTGGCGGTGGATTGATGGCGCCGGGCTGGCCGATCAATGCATAGGTGAACGCCGCCAGAATCGGCGCGGCCACAATCATGGCCAGTGCTGCATTGGGATTGAACGGACCGGTCGGCGCCGGTGGAACCGCAGCACCACCGACATCCTGCAACAGGCGCTGCTTCAATTCCTGAATGCGCGCGTCGCGTTCTGAAGCTGAGAGCCCGTCGCGCGCTGCCGCCGTTTCCGCCTCGGCGATTTCGCTGCGGTAGACGGACAGATTGAGTGCCTCGGCGCTGGGCCCATCTGTCCCCCGCCCTGCACTCTTTACGAATAGTGGCGCAGCCAATGCCACCATCGATACGCCAACCAGAACCGCCAGTGCAATCCAGAACAGGGTCATGATTTTCCCCCTTTGCCGTCCGCCAGCAGCGCATCGGCGCGCGCCAGATCGGCGGCTGGCAGCGGCAGCGCATCGCTGCGGCGGCGCGACAAGCGCATCAACACGATGGCGCCCGCCAGCACGGCAAACAGCAGCGGCCCCAGCCACAGCAACAGCGTGCTGGACTTCACCGGCGGCCGGTAAAGCACGAAGTCACCGTAACGATCGACCATGAAGCGCGTGATGTCCTCGTCGGACTTGCCGGCGGCGATCATTTCACGGATCTGTTTGCGAAAGTCCACGGCCAGCGTGGCGTTGGATTCGGCCACCGTCTGGTTCTGGCACACCAGGCAACGCAATTCGCTGGAAATGTGCATGACGCGGGCATCCAGCTTCACTTCATCTTGTTGTTGTGCGTGAACGCGGTTCGCACTCATCACAACACATAGCAGCGCGCTCAGTGCGAAAAAGGCCATCGAGGAGGTGAAGCCG
>CAYSKY010000789.1:0-1918 GCA_964431425.1 uncultured Burkholderiales bacterium | reverse complement strand
CATTTGACGAAGGCGTCACCCGGCCGATTGCCCTTCTTCGGCTGTGTCTTATTCTGGTACTCCAGAAGAATTTGAAAGCCATCGTCGAGCACCAACTTTCCGGAGCGCATGACGTCCTGCAAAGCGAGCGCGTAGGCGCTGACGCACTCGGGCGAAACATCGGCATGCTGGCCATTGGCCACCAGAACCACGTTGGTATCCACCACCGTAGCGCTCACTTGTTGCGCTCCTGCAGCTTGAGCTTCATCGCGGCCAGTGTTCTGGCCGTCAGGTCGGCCATTTCGTCACCAAAGAAATTTTCAGGCCAGTTCTCAATGTCACCGTATAGATTGACATTCAAAGGCTCAAGCTCGGTTGTCCCGCCTGCTCGTTTGCAAAAATAGATCGCGACATCTTTGGGAGCGAGTTCCCCCTCGGCAATGCGTCGCTGCAAACGGTTAAGGAAATGCTCGGAGTGGCTTTCGATAATGAGTTGAACGTCGCGGGGATTGCCGTCCTCACGGGCACGAATGGCGGAGATGAACACATCGGCCAACTCAGCCTGTACTTGAGGATGAAGGTGTATTTCGGGCTGTTCCATCCAGACCGTGGAATGCGGTGGGCAGTAAAACGCTTGAACCAGTACCGGCAAAACTTGCGATACGCCAAATCCGACGTCGGTAATTTTGACCTCCGGAGCCTTGGCATGGGTTTTCACCAAGACCTCATATTCTTTCCGGCCTTCAGCCACTGCCTTGACGACAAAGCTGTGAATCACACCCAAGTCCTTCAGCCAGCCTGCCACGAATTCAGCAAATGAATGGCGCGACATTCTCGGCCCCCGATTAAGTATGCGGCCCTCGTTCTGTGCAGCAAGAATAGCGGCAATCGCACTTTCGCCCATTTGCCCAACACCTTCCGGCGTATCGCCCGACCACTGGTACGTCCGCTGCGGATGCTTGCGCAAGGGGCCGAGATAACTCAGCTTGCCCAGCATGGTTTCTGTCGCCAGCGCGAAATCGCTCAGAAAACCAGCGTTCTTGAACCGCGCCATGCTCACATCCGAGACGCGATAAAACTTTTCCGGCTCTTCAAGCGGCCATTTGCGGCCGTCCGCCATCACGAATTTATAGCAATCCGATTCAAGCGAGAGCTTGCGGTTCTCACCACGCGAGAAAGCCACATCAAGCACCACGCCATCACTATTGGAGAGGTCGTAGCGCAGTGATCGAACCTCGGGCTGCCCGGATTTGCCGGCTACAAGAGACACACCCAGCTCAAGTGAGGTCCCTTGATAACGAAGTGCCGGCTGTAACGGATCGCGTACTTCCAGCGGTTTTGGCAAAGTCCAAGCCAAGTCGAAGTCGAGGGAACTGGCCAGGTCATGGCCATGCATGCAGTCGCCAAACGTACCCAGGTCAATCAAGGTACTGGCATCGCCCAAATGCAGTGCGCGCTTGCGGTCGGTGGATTGTGCTGTCTGCTTCAAAGCCAGCAGCAAGTGGCCGAGGCTGCTCTTACCGGCGCTGTTGGCACCAAAAATCACGGTCAGCGGCGCAAGACGGATGGGGCGGGTATCTTTCCAGGCCTTGAAGTTTTTCAGGTGTAGTTTGGTGAGCATGGCGTCTCCTTAAGAGTCACTGGGCGCCGTCTTGCGGCTTTGTCGGATTTTTGCAGAAACGGCTTCACCACACTGGGCGCTAATACGTTCCAGTAGCACGCTGGCGGGTTCGTCGTTAGGGTCTTGCGGCACCAGCTCGCCGCGAAAGGCCTTGGCCAGCAGCAACGGGGTAAGTCGTTGAACCTTGGCGCGGACGGCGTTGCAGCGGGTTTCGATGCGGTCAGCGAGTTTGAATACGGCTTCGACACGTCGGACGATTTCGGTTTGCTCCGTGACTGGGGGCAATGCAACCTCGAGTTCGAACAATGAAGTCTGGTT
>CAYSKY010000788.1:0-1923 GCA_964431425.1 uncultured Burkholderiales bacterium | reverse complement strand
GCCTTGTCGGCATCAGACATCGCGCCACCGTGGGCAGCAGCGAAGGCACCGGCAGAAGCAGCGGCGAAGGAAGCAGCAACAATCATCGACAGAACTTTTTTCATGTATAGACTCGCAGGTTTGGTTGGTAAGTGAGCGTTCAAATGTTTGAACGCAACGAGTTTATTTCAAATATGCGCACAAGTCACCTAGTCAAACCCATGTTTTCAAAGGTATTTGCAGTCTTGGCCGGCCTTGTGGCCTGCCTTCCGGCCACCCTCTGGGCGGCGCCGAGGGTGCCAACTGACCCCGCCGAGGTGCTGGAGCGCCTGCCGATCCGCCCCGGCGATACCACCGCCCGGGAACTGGCAGCCCTGCGCGCCGCCCTGTCCAAGGCGCCCGCCGGCGACCCTGGACCTGCCACCGAGCTGGCCGCGCGCTACTACGACCTGGCGATTGCCCGGGGTGATCCGCGCTATATCGGCTATGCCGACGCCGTCATGGCACCCTTTGCCCAGAGCCAGGCCGCGCCCGTACTGGCCGTTCGCGGCCAGCTCAAGCAGTACCGTCACGACTTTGCCGGGGCCCTGGCCGATTTTGCCGCCGCCCTCAAAGCCGACCCGGATTTTGCCGTCGCCCACGCCTGGCGCGGCGCCATTTTCATGGTGCAGGCTGATTACGCGGCCGCCAAAATCGAGTGCGACGCCTTGCAAGCGATGGGCCGGCCAACCCTGTACGGGGGCTGTATCGGGTTGGTGAACGCTTACAGCGGCAAGTCGGCCGCCGCGCTTGCTGCGCTGCAACAAGCCCTCAAGGGTGCAAGCGATCCGGGTAACCGCCTGTGGCTGCTGACGCGCCTGGGCGAGGTTTCCGCGTGGCGAGGCGAGGCCGCCCAGGCTGAAAAGTACTACCGCGAAGCCCTGGCACTGGGCATCGACGACGGCTACCTGCTGGCTGCCTGGAGCGATTTTCTGCTCGACCAGAACCGACCGGCGGAAGTGGTCAAGCAGCTTGCCAACTGGGAAGCCTCCGATGGACTGCTGCTGCGGCTGGCGCTCGCCGAAATCGAGCTGAAGCTGCCTGCCGCGAAGGCCCATGTGCAGGCCCTCAAGGACCGTTTCGATGCTGCAAAGGTACGCGGTGACACCACCCACCGGGCGGAAGAAGCGCGCTACGAACTTCATCTGGCCAACAACCCCGCCGCCGCGCTGGCCATCGCCGCCGCCAACTATCAGGTGCAGCGCGAACCGCGCGATGCCCGTCCCCTGCTCGAAGCCGCCATCGCCGCCAAAGACGGCGCCGCCGCCAAGCCGGTGCGCGACTGGCTGCAGTCCAGCGGTTTTGAGGATGCCCGTCTGCGGCAGCTGGGCGCCGCCTCAACATTGACGTCGCCACTGGTCAAACCGGTGGGCACGGCCACCACCGTCCCGGCCAAGCCGCTGCCGCAACTGCAACCTCCGGCGCCTGCGTCCGGCAAGACGGGAGCGAAGCCATGAGAACCATCATCGCTTGCATCCGGCTGCTGCCCGGACTGCTGTTCAGCGCGCTGCTGTTCGCGACCACCACCGCGCACGCCCACAAGGCCAGCGACAGTTACCTCGTCCTGAACGTGAAGGGCGACCAGGTCACCGGCCAATGGGATATCGCGCTGCGCGACATCGATTTCGCCATCGGCCTCGATGCCAACAGCGACGCCGACATCACATGGGGCGAGGTGAGCGCGCGTCACGCTGACATCGCTGCCTGGGCGCTGGGGCGGCTGACCGTCTCGCGTGGTGGCAACGAACCCACCAACGCCTGCACCCTGCAAGTGGCCGAGCACCTCATCGACAGCCACACCGACGGCGCCTACGCCGTGCTGCGCCTCACTGGCACGTGCCCCGTCAACAGCGGCGCACTGGGCGTGAAATACCGGCTGCTGTTCGATATTGATCAACTGCACCG
>CAYSKY010000787.1:0-1925 GCA_964431425.1 uncultured Burkholderiales bacterium | reverse complement strand
AGTACATGTCGCCCGAGCAGGTGGCGGGCCGGCGCGTGGACCACCGCTCGGATATTTTTTCGTTGGGCGTGGTGCTGTTTGAAATGCTGGCCGGCATGGCACCGTTCTCCGGCAACGACATGAGCGAGCTGATGTTCGCCGTCACCAACACGCCGGCGCCGCGCCCGAGTCAGCTCAATCCGCGCGTGCCCGCCATGCTCGACCTGATCGTCGAGAAAGCCTTGCAGAAGGACGCGGCGACCCGCTACCAGTCGGCCCGCGAAATGGCCGCCGACCTGCGCCTGTGCCGCGACGCGCTGCCCGAAGAGGAAAAGTCCAGCACAGCCACGGGTGAAATCACCGTACCGCTCAATGTCACGCCCGCCACGACGGAGGGCGACAACACCCAGACGCAGCCGATGGGCGATGCACCACACGCGACCCCGGCGCCAGCCGCCGCCGGCGAGCCGCCAACGTCATCCACGGTGGTGGTCAACAAGCTGCAGCCACCGGCCACCGAGGTTTGGTTTTCCCGACACTTTCATTCCTCCAAGGCGCTGCTGCGCCTCACCGAGCCTTCGCGTCACGACCGCGTGGCGCTCACCCATGTGCCGGAAGCGAAGGTCTCCCGCTGGCAGCCGCTACGTCGCAATGCCGGGCAGATTGTGTTGCTGGTGCTGGCTCTTGTGGTGGCAGTGTTCATCGCGATTGGCTGAGGGGCGAACCCAACGCCGGCACCAGGCGCCGGGATTCAGCCAGGCCAGTTCACGCCGGCCGCTTCAAGCCTCCACCACCACCTTGGGCTTCACCCAGCGCAACAGCATCGCGACCAGGTCTTCAGGCTTGGCGGGTTTGGTGAGGAAATCGTTCATGCCGGCGGCGAGGCAGCGTGCCTTGTCTTCCACGAAGGCATTGGCGGTCATGGCGATGATGGGAGTGTGGGCGCGATCCGGCAGCTGGCGGATGCGGTGAGTCGCTTCGAGGCCGTCCATGCGCGGCATCGACACGTCCATGAGGATCAGCGCGTAATCAGTTTGCAGGGCTTTTTCGATGGCGATGATGCCGTCGGCGGCAATGTCCACCTGCACGCCGACGTTTTCCAGCAGCAGCGAGGTCACCTCCTGGTTGATGGGCTCGTCTTCCACCAGCAGCACCCGGCAGTGTTGCAGGTCCGACAGCGTGGCGATTCTCACCTCGCGCGCTTCGTTGGAAGCGACGGGCAGCTCGTCGCCGGTTTCCTTGTGCAGCAGCAGCGACACCCAGAAGGTGCTGCCCTGCCCCGGCACGCTGTTGACGCCGATGTCGCCGCCCATGCGCTCCACCAGTGTCTTGCAAATATAGAGTCCCAGCCCGGTGCCGCCGAACAGGCGCGTGGTGGAGTTGTCGGCCTGCTCAAAGGCGGCGAACAATTTTCCTATCTGCTCGTTACGGATGCCGATGCCGGTGTCGCTGACCTCGAATCCCACCAGCATGTCTGACTGCGACTCGCGGATGCATCTGGCACGGATATCAATGCGGCCCGCCCGGGTGAACTTGACGGCATTGCCCGCCAGGTTCAGCAGCACCTGGGACAGGCGCAGAGGATCGCCGCACAGCCCCCAGCGTGTCAACGCCGGATCGACTTCCACGTGCAGCGCCAGCCCCTTGCCGGCCGCCTTCTCCGCCACCATGGTGCGCACGTTCTCGATGATCGCGGGCACCTGCAACGGTACGCTTTCGATGGCCATCTGTTCGGCTTCGATCTTGGAAATGTCGAGGATGTCGTTGATGACCGAAAGCAGGTGGTAGGCCGAGGTGGACACCTTATTCAGGTAATCGGCCATCTTGGCGTCCGTCGCGTCGCGCCGCACCAGCTCGGTGAAGCCGAGGATGGCGTTCATCGGCGTGCGCAGTTCATGGCTCATGTTGGCCAGAAAGCTGCTCTTGGCACGGCTGGCAGCTTCGGC
>CAYSKY010000786.1:0-1929 GCA_964431425.1 uncultured Burkholderiales bacterium | reverse complement strand
CGCATGCACTGGCGCTGAAATCCGATGGCACCGTCATGGCGTGGGGCGGCAATGCCAGCGGACAGGTCGGCGACGGCACTCAAACCAAGCGCACCGCACCGGTTGCCATCAGCGGACTTTCCAATGTGACTGCGATCGCCGCCGGGGACTCGCACTCGCTGGCCCGCAAGAGCGATGGCAGCGTAGCGGCCTGGGGCAGCAACATCGACGGCCGCCTCGGCGATGGCACCACCACGCTGCGTCCCAGCCCGGTCGCGGTCTCCGGCCTGACTGGCGCTTCGGCGATATCCGCGGGCGTCTATCATTCGGTCGCCCTGAAAAGCGATGGTACGGTCACCGCCTGGGGCTTCAACGGCCAGGGACAGCTGGGTGACGGTTCGGCTACCTCGCGCCAGACACCGGCCGCGCTGGCCGGGTTTTCCGGCGTCTCGAGCGTAATCGCTGGCGACTCCTATACGCTGGCCTTGAAAGCCGATGGCACGCTGTGGTCCTGGGGTCGAAACGATAGCGGTCAGCTGGGGATCGGCAGCACGGAAAGCCGTTCATCCCCGATCCAGATCACGGCCATCAGCAGCGTGCAAAACGCCGCCGCAGGCCTGACCCACGCGCTGGCAGTGCTGGGTGACGGCCGGGTGTGGGCCTGGGGCAATAACAGCAGCGGACAATTGGGCGACGGCTCCAATACGCCGCGCCTGTCACCGGTCATCGTGCCGGGCATCACCGGTGTGTCGGCTGTAGCCGCTGGTATCGGCCACAGCATCGCCCTGAAAAGTGATGGCACTGTCTGGACCTGGGGTCTCGGAGGCGACGGCCAGCTGGGCGACGGCTCATTCGGCAACCGCGCTTCGCCCGCCGCGGTGCCAGGCCTGAGCGGCATCATCGCGATTGCGGCCGGCGGCAATCATTCGCTGGCCCTGCGCTCTGACGGGCGCATCATGGCCTGGGGACGCAATGACGTCGGCCAGATCGGCGACGGATCCATCTCAACGCGATCGACCCCGGTGCAGGTTTCCAACATCACCAGTGCGCGCGGCATCGATGCCGGCACCAGCCATTCGCTGGCGGTGCTGTCGAATAACACCGTAGTGGCCTGGGGGCGCAACAACGTCGGGCAACTCGGCGACGGCACCTCGATCGACCGGCCGGCACCCGTCGCGGTTTTCGGCATCACCGGGGCATCCAGTGTTTCCGCCGGCAACCAGCATTCGCTGGCCACCCTGGCGGACGGCACGGTGGCCGCCTGGGGCGGCAACAATACGTTCGGGCCGCTGGGTGACGGCACGCTGGCTGATCGCGCGCGACCGGTGACGGTGGTACGGGAGAATGGCGCCGGCGCGCTCAACAGCAACAACTGGTATCTCGATCTCGCGCCGGCCACCAGCAAGACCATTCCGCCGGAGCGGATCCCGCCGTTCCTGACCGTGACCAGCGGTGTCGGGCTGGCCGACATCACCGCCAACATCCAGTACCGCGCCGCCGACGTGGGCAGCACCGGCAGCGTCTATGTGTTTGCACTGGCGCCGGCCAACAAGGTCTCGAATGTCTCTGCCGAAATGCTGGCCAACGCCAAGGGCCCGGTGGCGCGCGGCAGCAATACGGCCGACACGGGCATCCAGTGCGTGCTGGCGCAGCTGACCGCTTCGGGCACATTGACTGCTGCCAACGCCAGCAGCCTGCAGGCTTACCTGACGGGCGTGCTCAGCAGTCAGGGTGCCTCGGTGAGTGTGCTCAATGGCGTGAGTGCCGCGCTCCTCTCGGGCACCGTCTTTTATGTGGGCTACGGCAGCAATTCATCGGCAGCCGTGAACGGTGGTACCAACAAGAGTGTGGTCACCATCCCCGGCAGCCAGACCTGCACCCCGCAAGCCCCGCAAACCGGCTGGTGGTGGAACCCGGCTGAAGACGGGCGCGGCTTTGGCATTGAAGTGC
>CAYSKY010000785.1:0-1933 GCA_964431425.1 uncultured Burkholderiales bacterium | reverse complement strand
CCTCGGCAGTGGGTTGATGACGCGGCTATACAACCTGGTCACAGCGGCCAATACGGCGTATGCGGACAGCCAGGTCGGGATCAATCTGCGGCTGGTGCATGCGATGCAATCCAGCTATACGGATGGAAACGACAACGGCACGGCGCTTAACGACATCACGCCAGACGGCGCGACACCGCTGTTCCCCACCGTGGAATCTACCCGCGCCGCCGTCGGTGCCGACGTCGTGGCGCTGCTGCGGACCGGTCAGGATTTCGGCGGTAGCGGGCTCGCATGGCTGACAACCACCGACGCCACGATTGCACCCAGCGCCACCTACATGTACTCCGTTACCACCGGTTGCGTGGTCGGTTGCGACTCGGTGTTCATTCACGAAGTTGGCCACAACATGGGCAATGCCCACGACCGTGCCACCGCCGCATTCCAGGGCGGCGGACCACTCAACTCGTCCGACGAAGGCGCGTATTCCTACTCCTACGGACACTTTGTATGCGCCAACGGCACGACGTGTGACCCGGGAACCACATGCGTCACGCTGAATACACAGCCGGCGTGTGCCGGATCAGCTGGAAGTAGGATCAACGACATCGGCACCATCATGAGTTACTTCAATCCGGTGACGTTGAAGTTTTCAAACCCGAATGTCTTGTGTCGGAATCCGAGTACGGGCACGATCGACCAAGCCTGCGGTATCGCCGGACAAGCAGATAACGCGCTGTCGATGAATAACATGCGCTTCCGGATGCGCGACGTGAAGCCAACGCAGGTCACCACGCCAACCGGGTCACTGCAATTTTCTGCGGTCAACTACTCCGTTGCCGAATCGGCAGGAACCGTAACCGTCACGGTTACTCGCGTCGGCGGTTCTTCGGGCGCGCTGTCAGTGAACTACAGCACCCAAGACAGTTCGGCCAAGGCTGGATTTGATTTCACGGCGACGAGCGGGACGTTGAACTGGGCTGATGGTGATACAGCAAGCAAGACCTTCTCTGTCCCGATCATCAACGATGGCGTGACCGAAGGATTGGAAGCATTCAACGTTGTGCAACCGGTGTGTTCATTGGTGCGCCATCAACTGCCGCTGTGCAAATAACCGAGTCAGCGGTGTGGCCACCCGGCGGCACATTCCCGTCCGGGTTTACGTCAAGTACGACCAATAGCGCCTCGGTCTGGTCGCTTGAGAGCGTCGCGGCAAATTGTGACGTTGGCCAATCGCCTTGTTTGGTATCACCCCAGGTGATTGCCTCTACGCCAGGCAATTTGACTTACGACTATTCCGACCTTGTATTCACCACTCCCGCAAACACACCAGCCGGCTCAATTACATTTAACTATCACGTTTCATCACTTGGTACATCCTTTGCCAACTTGCAATTGCTCTATGGGTCCACGGTGGTCTTCTCGTCCGCCGGTGGCGATACGGGATGGCTCTCAGCAAACATTCCCTTCAGCGGCGGCGCACAGGTAGTCACTTGGCGCTTTCAAAACAGGGTTACTTTCCCCTGTGCCAATGCCTCCAGCCCAACTCCCCCCGCCAACTGCCGCGACCGCGCGTGGATCGACAACGTCACCATTCCCGGAGCACTGACTGCCTCCTCGACGGCCCTGGTATCGTCTGCCAATCCTTCGGCAGTCGGTGCGTCGGTCACATTTACCGCCACCGTTACCGGTAGCGCTGGCACGCCGGCCGGTGTGGTCACGTTCCGCGATGCCGGCACGGTGATTCCCGGTTGCAATCTGGTTGCGCTCTCCAGCGGTGTGGCCACGTGTACTACCAGCGCACTAGCCAACGGAACGCATTCCATTACGGCGTCGTACTCCGGCAATTCCACCTATGACACCAGTGTTTCCAACACGGTCTCCCAGGCAGTCAACGGAATTGCAACCCTGCTGACGGTCAATAAATCAGGCAATGGTGCCGGCACCGTCACCT
>CAYSKY010000784.1:0-1938 GCA_964431425.1 uncultured Burkholderiales bacterium | reverse complement strand
CCCGAGCACTGCACCATTTTGGGCATCGTCACTAATGGCACACAGGGCAGGGCAACCTTCACCAATGAGGAGCTGTCCTACACCCTGAGCAAAAACCAGCTGGTTTCCGGCGACGGAAAGAACACGGTGAAGGATGCCGACACGGTGACCATCACCCTGAAGGACGATCACGGCAATACCTTTGATGTGGACGTGAAGGTGCGAAAAGGCACCGCGCTGCGCCCGCTGGCCGATGCCTTCAATCTGATGAAGGAGCGGGTCGCGGCATTGCTGGGCTCGCACCGCAATCTCACCAACGCCATCTCGCACGAATTCCGCACGCCGATCACGCGCCTGCGGTTCCGCCACCAGATGGCGATGGACGCCACCGACGTGGCGGAAAAGGACAAGCAGTTGCGTGCCATGGATTCGGCCATCGACCAGCTCGACGAGTTGTCGACCGAAAAGCAGGAATACGCACGCATGGATCGCGAGAGCCCGAAGCTGGACGTGGCGCCGATCGACACCTCGGCATGGCTGGAGGAGCTCGCCGCCGAGGCGCGCGAACTGTCGCAGGCCGAGGGACGCGACATCAACATCACGGTGCAGGCGTCGGTGGAAAGCGTGGATGGCGATTATCGCTATCTGTCGCGTGCGGCGTCCAACCTGCTGCGCAATGCTGTGCGCTATGCGCGCCGCGAGGTGCAGGTGCAGGTGGACCGCCAGGACGGCGCCGCCGCGCTGCACGTGGATGACGACGGGCCGGGCATCCCGGTGGCTGAGCGCGAACACCTGTTCGAGCCCTTCGCCCGCCTCGACAAAAGCCGTGACCGGCAGTCGGGCGGTTTCGGCATGGGCCTTGCCATCGTGCGGCAGATTGCGCGCTGGCATGGCGGCACCGCGACGATTTCTGAATCCAGATTGGGTGGTGCACGCGTCTCACTCAGTTGGTGATGGACCTACCCGCAACAGGAGAACCGGATGAACGCAATGAATGAGGTGCTGGCGATGGCAACACCAACCGCAGCTGCACATAGCGACACCACCACGGTCCTGCTGATCGAGGACGACCACGACCTCTCGGCGGCCATCGCGGAGTACCTGGGCAAGCAGGGTATCCGCGTGCAGATCGAGCCGCGCGGTGACCGGGCGCTGGCGCGCATTGCCGAACTGCAACCGGATCTGGTGATCCTGGATGTCATGCTGCCCGGCATGGACGGCTTTGAAATCTGCCGCGAACTGCGCGGCCACGGCAATCCGGTGCCGGTCATCATCCTCACGGCCAAGGAAGACGACTTCGACCAGGTGCTGGGCCTGGAACTGGGTGCCGACGATTACCTTGCGAAGCCGGTGCAACCGCGCGTTCTGCTGGCACGCATCAAGGCCATCACCCGCCGCGCCCACGGCCAGCAGGTGCAGGCGTCACACAACGCTGACGTGCTGCAGTTCGGCCGTCTGAAGATCCACGGCATCGACCGCGAGGTTGTGCTGGGCGAGCGACGCGTGGAACTCTCACCCGCCGAGTTCGACCTGCTGTGGCTGCTGGCCAACAACGCCGGCAAGGTCATGCAACGCAACGACATCCTGAAGTCGTTGCGCGGCCTGCATTACAGCGGCGCCGATCGCTCGGTCGATGCGCGCCTCTACCGGTTGCGGCGGCGGTTTGGCGATGAGACCGAGGCGGCGTGGAAGATCAAGACCGTACGGCCGCACGGGTACATGTTTTGCCAGGAGCCGTGGTAGGGGCGATGGCGTTTTGTTGTTCCCCTACAGCAAAGGACGCTTCGCCCCCTTTCCTAAAGGGGGCAAGCATTCGGATGCGCCAACCATAAGAAACTTGGGGGATTTGCTGGCGTCGCAGACAGATGAGCAACCGCCACCTGAAAATCCCCCAATGCCCCGCCATGTATCCAGCGCGGGGCATTGCCCCCTTTAGGAAATGGGGCGGCGGTGTTGGCT
>CAYSKY010000783.1:0-1944 GCA_964431425.1 uncultured Burkholderiales bacterium | reverse complement strand
CGCTATTCCAAGCCGTTCCTGTCCTGTCCGGAGTATGACGCGAAGAATATCGCCGTCGCCAGGGGGGAGAGGTCATACACCGACCCTACTTGGTTCAAGTTGTGTAGCGATCGTTTCAAGCAGCAGGGGATCAACCTCAACGCCTTTAACACGCGGGAAAATGCAGCCGATATTTACTTTGTGGCTGACACCCTGGGCTACCCGAAATTCAATTACTACGGGGTCTCCTACGGCACGCTGCTCGGTCAATATGTCATCGCTCAGGCCGACAAGCACAAGGCGAAACTTCGCAGCGTGATTCTGGATGGCGTGGTCCGGCCGGATATCGACTTCAATCTTGCGGGTGGCCACACATTGAGCTATGCCCTGCGCAATCTTTTTCACTCTTGTGCCCAGGACAAGAAATGCGGCCAGGCCTATCCCAACCTGGAGCAAAAATTTCTGGCGATCGTCGATCAACTTAACCTGAAGCCGGTTTCCCTGACCCTGACCACGGGCGCCAGTAAACAAACCATCGTGACCCGACTCGATGGCAATACTTTCATCGCGGGCATGATCCCCCTGTTGGCACGCCCCTATTCGGGCAACACGGCCCGGGGAACTTCCATCCCCAAGCACATTCAGGCAGCGAGTCAGGGCAACTTTGACTGGATTGCCGACGGCCTTGCAGATGACCTGGAGAGCAGTGGCGGCAGTTCCAAGGGCATGTATCACACCGTCATCTGCGCACGGGCCAAATCGGTACAGGCTGCGCCCGACGCGGCCATGCCGCCTCCCTATCCGCAATTCATCGCCTGGGGCATTCGCGAAGGCGAAGCGGTCGCGAAGGTTTGCGATATTCTCCAGGCCGATCTGAAGCCACCCTTTGTTTATGAGAATCCGCACATTCCCACCCTTGTGTTGAATGGGACGTTCGATCCGGTAACTCCCCAGCCTTACGGGGAATTCGTGGCCAGTAACCTGAAGACTGCCTATGTCTACACCTTCCCCGGCCTCGGGCATGGTTCGTTCTTTCCGCCGCCAGGCATGCCAGCGACAGACTGTTCGATAAGTATTGCGACCGATTTTCTCGCCGACCCCAAGCGGGCGCCCAACAGCAGTTGCCTTACTCAGGTCAAGCCGCGTTTTGTGGTCGAGTGATGGTTCTTGCTGCGCTGTTCATCGATGGTCGCATTGCAGGGTTGCTGGAGAAATCGGACTGCGGCGTCATGCCGGGAAATATGGCTTGTTGAAAGCAATCCGGCGGGTCGCACCATCCTGGTAAACCGCAACGGCGAACCGCGCAACTGACGAGCGTTCGCAACAGCAAGGTAGGGCTGGCGCGTGTCAGCCCTTCGCTGCCGGAACCGCCATCATGGTGGTTTGCATCAGTGCGATGGGCTTTTGTGTGTCGCCATCAAACGCCGTGACCTCACCGCTGCACACGCTCAAAGTGCGGCCTGATTTGACTACCTTGCCCACAGCGACAAAGCGCGCGCCTTTGGCGGGATTCAGAAAGTTCACCTTGAACTCCACGGATACCACCTCATGGGTGTCCGGCAGTAGTGTCAGCGCAGCATAGCCGCAGGCGCTATCCACAATGCTGGTGATGGCGCCGGCATGTACAAAGCCCTGCTGTTGCAGCAGGGCGGGGCTGAACGGAATCTCGATGTGGACCTCCCCCGGCAGGACGCGCGTCATGCGCGCCCCCAGGGTGTCCATCAGCGATTGGCGCGCAAAGCTGGCGCGCACCCGTTGTTCAAAATCGGCGGCGGCGGGCGTGAAATTCGGCATGGATGGTGGCAACTCCGAAAAGGACTTGCCCGATCTTACCGAAGTCCGCGCCCGCCGCCGTACCGGCTTGCGCCGGCCTAGGACGCCTTGGGCTTGGGCGGTGCCCCCAGCATGGTGGAAAGCCGCTCCGCCTGGCTGGCCATCTCGGCAAAGTGCAGCCGGTCCGCCTCG
>CAYSKY010000782.1:0-1952 GCA_964431425.1 uncultured Burkholderiales bacterium | reverse complement strand
GGTTGCGCCAGGACGAAGTAAAGCGCTCCGCGAGGCCGCAATTGAGGCGATGCAGCTCCTGCACAAAACGCGAACGGCCCTCCTCTTCGATCAGGCCCAGTTCTTCCAGCGAACGGCCGGTGGCCTCGTTCTCGGTCCACCCGAAAACCTCGGCAGCGCGGCCGGTCCACTGCGTGATGCGCGCGTCGGCATCGAGCTGGATCACCGCCAGCGGCGTGTTGGCCAGGTGCGAGGTCAGGGTATTGCGGACGCGATTGAGTGCCTCGCCCGCCTCCACCCGCTTGGTGACATCGGCGTATACGGCAATCAGCCCGTTGCGAATGGAATCGCCGTCATCGAACGGCGCCATGGTGGCGTCGATCCAGTGGGTCTGGCCGGCGACATCGACGCTGCGGCGCAGCTGCACCACCTCGCCCTGTCGCACACGCTCGCCGTGCGGCAGGGTTTCGTCAAACACGGCGGTGCCGAATATCTCGGCGATATGGCGGCCGAGGATGGCGTCCTTGCGCAGTCCGAACCAGTTGCGCAGCGCCAGGTTGGCAAAGCGGATGCGGTAATCGCCGTCCTGGACGGAAACGGCCACCGGAAGGTTGTCGGTAATGAGCTCAAGCTGCCGCTCCGTGGCCTTGCGGCTGGATTCGGCCAGCTTGAGCGTGTTGACGTCATAACCGAACACGAAGGCACCGACGGTCTTGCCGCTGGCGTCCACATGCGGGATCACATCGACCTGTATCCAGCGTTCGCCGCGCCCCGGGTATCGGGCACGGCGTTCATAACCCACCCGTTCCCCCTTCAACAGCTGCGGCACCAGTTCTTCCCACTTCTGGTTCAGATCGTGCCCGCCGGTCTCGGCCAGGCTGTGGCCGATGACCTCCTCGCGCGACTTGCCGATCCAGTTGCAGTAGGTGCGGTTGACGAACCGGAAGGTGCGGTCGGCGTTCACGTAGCACATGGGATGCGGGAACTCGTCGGCCATCTCCTGCAGCATCTTCTCCGAATCGCTGGCGCGCACTTCGGCGCCGACCTGCTCATCGATGTCGATGCTCTCGAAATGGATGACCCGCTGGCCGTCCACCGGGTCCTGGATCGAGAGCGCCATCAGCAGGTGCCAGCGCACCGTCCCTGGCAGCCGCAGCCGCACGCGCCCGCGGTAGCTGCCGGTGGTGATCACTTCGTTACGAACGCGCTCGCCTTCGGCTTCATCGGCAAACAGCTCAAGGAACCGGTCGCCCGGCTGGTCCAGCGCCGCATCAAAGGCACGGATGAAAGCGGCGTTCCTTTCGAGCAGCCTGCCATCGAGCGCAAACATGGCGTAATGGGCCATCGAGTGGCGTGCGCCTTCGAGCATCCGCAGGCCCTCGGGGCACACCACTTCGGCCATGTCGGTGGCCTCGATGAACAACTGGCGGCTGCCGTCGGCCGCACACCAGCCATGCACATCGGCCAGAAAAGTGATCGGCCCCTCGACGGTGATCGAGGTCCACTGGGTGCGCACCGGCTGGTTGGCGAGGGTGCGCGCGAGATAGGTTTCAAGCCGGGAACGCGCCGCCTCGGAACGCGGCGAGATGTCGCGCCGGTAGAGTTCCTCCAGGCTGTCGGCGCGCAGCAGCTTCACCGCCGCCGCGTTGGCCCAGGTCACCCGCGCCCGCACTACATCCTGCACCCAGCAGGCGTTGGGTGACGCGGCGTAGCGGCTCAGATCGGCTTCGGTGAAAACCATCGACGATGGCGCAGGCTCGGGGTGCGGAGCCCCATGTTGCGGCGCACATCGCGGCTTTGCAAGCGTGCGAAAAGCCGTACGCACCGGAAGTATGAAATACCTTCCGGCGCAGGCGCGGCGTCAGACGATCTTGATCCCCAGGTTCGGCAGTCCGTCGATGTGGCAGTCGATCACGTCACCCTTCACCACCGGGCCGACGTTCTCCGGCGTGCCCGAATAGATGATGTCGCCG
>CAYSKY010000781.1:1464-1955 GCA_964431425.1 uncultured Burkholderiales bacterium | reverse complement strand
GCCTTGCAGGCGCTTGGACGTGCCGCAAGCGGCACGCCATTTACTTTGAACGTTAGACGTCAAATGCGCCCTTGCCCGAACTGTGGCTTTCACCAACCATTAGGCAGCGTGCTCCGCCAGGCATACCTAAAGGGGCCGCCCGCTCCGCCGTTTCTTTGCGGTGGCTGCGGTGCTGACATTCATTTTCGCTGGGGGCTGCGATGGTTAGTTTTAATCGCTGAGGTCGCAATCATCATGGCATTCCTATATGCGATCCCGACTCTGCCCACCGGGCTACTCAAGGAGTATCCATTTCTATTCATGGCATCTCTCGTAGCCTTGCTTGAGTTGTGCCTGCTTGCCTTTGCGCCGTTAAGCGCAGTGGTAATTGAGCTTACCGGCGGTAAGGCTGCGCAACAATCGCCGCCCGCAAACACTTCGAGCGCCAGAAATGACGTCTAACATCACACTCAAAATCGCTCCCTGCGGTCGCTTGGTCGCGCCCCCACCGG
>CAYSKY010000781.1:0-1454 GCA_964431425.1 uncultured Burkholderiales bacterium | reverse complement strand
GAGTTAGGATTGTGTTTGTTTCTTATACGCCTTTTTTGAAAGAAGTCTACACCGGGGACGGTGTAGACTGAACGTTAGGTGCTGTATGGCTTTCCACGATAGCCGCTCAGAATACGAAAGCCGAATGCATCGAGTGCTCGCGTACATTGACGAACATCTGGATGAGCAACTCGATCTTGCTACCTTGGCTGAAGTCGCGCACTTTTCCTCGTTTCACTTTCATCGGCTCTTTTCCGCATGGATGGGTGAGACATTTGGCGACTATCTGCGCCGTCGGCGGGTCGAGGTGGCTGCCATGCGGCTTGCGGCTCAGCCCCGCGCGCGAGTTCTGAACATAGCCTTGTCGGTGGGTTTTGGCTCTGCGGAAGCATTTACGCGCGCGTTCAAGAGCCGCTTTGGATGCTCCCCTACAACATGGCGCGAGCAGCAGTCCTCACAACGCCATGCAAAAAGCAATTCTGGTCAGGCGAATAGCAAGCACAGTCAGGCATTACAGGCATCGTTCGCGGAACATGAAGTCTCCCGAAAACTGAACAAGGAGATCATCATGAAAGTAACACTCATTGACCGCCAACCTGCGACTGTCGCCTATTTTCGCCACCTTGGCCCTTACGGCGAACCCATCGCGCGATTCTGGCAGGAGACCTATGTGCCGTGGGCTGTCATGAACAAACTTGGCGCGGATCACGCGCGCTACGGAATCAGCCACGACGACCCGAGTATCACCGCGCCCGAGCAATGCAGATATGACGCTTGCGCCGAAGTGTCGGCCGATTTCATGGCAACTGGCGGTGCGCTCAAGAAAACCATTCCAGGCGGCAAGTATGCGGTGCTCCGTTTCAAGGGCACAGTCGAGCAGGTAGGCGAGGCTTGGGCGGCGTTACTTCGGGACTGGTTGCCTTCCAGTGGGCTGCAACTTGATGGTCGCCCTTGCTTCGAGTACTACCCGAAGGGTGCGGCCTGTGATAGCAAGACAGGGGAGTTTGAATGCGAGATATGCATTCCCGTGATTCCGCTTTGAACGGAATGCGGCGAATAGCCGCACCTAACATGGCGTTCGAGAGGGACGCGCCAAAAGCGGCGCGCCCCTCAACTTTACGTTAAACATATGAACCCAAAATTTGCGCATCTCTACGACAAAGACATCCCAAACGACATTGCTGTTGGGGTGGTTCTTCACCTTGATCCGGATGTTCTTGAAAAAGAAGGCGGCACATTCACGTGCGACCCCGCATTTCGAGTTCAAGGCCAACACTTTTTTGTCTGTGTTTCCGTCAAGGGTGCCACTTCCCGTTGGCTACCTCTGTACACCAACCCAGGCGAAGGTAGAACGCTCTTAGACCCGAAGGCAAAGAAGGGGCATGCAAAATGGCAGCAAGGCCAACATTACTGGCACGAAGCTCAAGTTTGGGAAGCAAGCGCGAATGCAATCTATCTTGCTGCTGGTAACATCC
>CAYSKY010000780.1:0-1967 GCA_964431425.1 uncultured Burkholderiales bacterium | reverse complement strand
ACTGCGATCTGCCGGCGCCTTGGTGCGGGAGCTGGGCATGCGCTTCAACGCCGGCCATGCCTTGAACTACGCCAACGTGAAACCGGTGGCGGCGATCCCGGGTATCCGTGAACTGCATATCGGCCATGCCATCGTCAGTCGCGCCGTGTTTGTAGGCCTGCGAGAGGCTGTGCGCGAAATGAAGCGGCTCATGGTTGAGGGCGCCGCGCAATCGTGATTTACGGTGTCGGTACCGATCTGGTCAGCGTGCCGCGCATTGAAGATGCACTGATGCGCTATGGAGACCGTTTCTTGCACCGCATTCTGAGTGAAGCCGAGGTCGCCGAGTACGCGCTGTCGGCGCAGCCGGCGCGCTTTCTGGCCAAGCGATTTGCCGCCAAAGAGGCCGTATCAAAAGCCTGGGGCACCGGCATCGGTGCCGAGATCGGCTGGCACGATGTGGCGGTGGGCCATGACGAGCGCGGTAAGCCGGTCATCGTCACGAGTACCGTACTGGCTGACAGATTTGCAGCCGGCGGCATTGTCGCCACCCATATTTCGCTCTCGGATGAAGCCGAGCATGCCATCGCATTTGTAGTTTTGGAGAAAGCATGAGCATCAAATCGCCCCTGGGGCCGGTCATGGCCGACGTGGTCAGCCTGGAACTGACCGATGAAGATGTACAACGGCTGTCGCACCCGCTGATCGGCGGTGTCATCCTGTTCGGCCGTAATTTTTCCGATCCGGAACAGCTCAAGCGGCTGACCGCGGGCATCCGCGCCATTCGAGAGCCCGCGCTCCCCATCGTGGTGGATCACGAAGGCGGCCGTGTGCAGCGCTTCCGCCAGGGTTTCACCGCCATTCCGCCGATGCGGGTGCTGGGCGAACGCTGGGACCAGTCGCCGGCGGAGGCGATGCAACTGGCAACGCATATTGGTTGCGTGATTGGCACGGAACTCATCGACCATGGCGTCGATTTCAGCTTCACCCCGGTGCTGGACGTGGATTATGGCGAGTCGGGCGTCATTGGCAATCGCGCATTCCATTCCGACCCCGCAGTCATCAGCCGGCTGGCCCGTGCGCTGATGCATGGCCTCAATGCCGCGGGCATGGGCTCGGTGGGCAAGCATTTCCCGGGGCACGGCTTTGTGAAAGCCGATTCCCACCACGAAATTCCGGTGGACGAGCGCGCCTTTGAAGAAATCTGGGCGGCCGACCTCGTGCCGTTTCGCGATCTGGCGGACGGCACCATGTCGGCCGTCATGCCCGCGCACGTGATCTACCCCAAGGTGGACAGCCGTCCGGCGGGGTTTTCGCCGGTGTGGCTCAAGGACATCCTGCGCGGCCGGCTGGGATTTGACGGCGTCATTTTCAGTGATGATTTGTCGATGGAAGGGGCCAGTGTGGCCGGTGATGTACGGCAACGTGCCCACGCGGCGCTGGACGCCGGCGCTGACGTGGTGCTGATCTGCAATGACGGCGCCAAGGCGGATGAACTGCTTGCTGGTTTGACCCGCGATGGTGTGACGATTGCGCCCACCCTGGCGCGCCGGCTGGAAAGCATGCGGGCAAAAAGCCGTCCCGAGCAGTACGCCGCGTCGCTCGCCGCGTTGCGCGCACATCAGTTGATTTGACCTCCACACCCAACCGCTGCGACATCTTTTGCCGCGTCGTCGATAACTACGGCGACATTGGGGTCTGCTGGCGGCTCGCCCGTCAGCTGGTTGCGGAGCACGCGCTGCGAGTCCGGCTGGTGGTCGATGACCTCGCCAGCTTTGCGCGCATCGCACCGGACCTCAATATCGGGGCCGAAAGGCAATACTTGCGCGGCGTCGAGGTGGTGCGCTGGAACGAACCGACGTCCGTTGTTGATGCAGCGGATCTGGTGATTGAAGCATTTGCCTGCGAACTGCCCGCCGCCTACCAAGCGGAGATGGCGGCGAGACCGGTGGCGCCAAAGGCCCAGCGGAAACCCGGCCGGTCAAGCA
>CAYSKY010000779.1:0-1968 GCA_964431425.1 uncultured Burkholderiales bacterium | reverse complement strand
GCATCCGACCATATGGGACTGGACTGGCGTTGCTGTCTGCCTTTTAGGGATGAGCATCATCATGCTGGGACCACGCCCAACTTGAACCAGCGCATTTTTATGCACGGCACCTTGCGCCTACAAAGCTCACACGTAATGGCAGGAGTGCGCGGTGAGAACACCTTTCACGGAAACTGTCGACGCGCCGAAGATTGAATCGCCTCGACGAAACAGGTTTGGCCGAATGGAATGGCCGGTGCGTTCGGCGACTTGGGAACGTTTATCCCCTTTGTCATCGCCTCTATCGGCGTCCCAAAAATTGGCCCCTTTTGCATTCTCTTCGGCTTCGGCATGATCGACTGAGGCGGGTATTGCAAGCCACCTTTTCCAGTGAACCGATGAATGCTATCAGCACAGTATCGGTCACTCAAGCGGCCCAGCACTTATTGCGCCGGCGGCCATGCTCATTGCCGGGTAGGCCACGGGGTGATTGGCTGGTGCTGGGACTGACTGGCGCAGCCGGTCGCGTGACCGGACTGGCACCGCGCGCTGTGATGATCGGCATCGTTTTGGGCCAGGGCATGAATTTCAGTTGCTGGGCCAGCTGGAAGCCCAGCGAAAGCCATAACCCTCAATGGGTGCCGCAATACCTGCGGCACGAGCCCGGTGCCTGGCTACCAGTGAGAGTTGCCATATCCCCTCCAGGAGGATATGATAGCGCCATGACTGCGCACCCCACCCACCCCGACATTGTGAAACGGCTGAAGCGCGCCGATGGGCACCTGCGCACAATTATCGAGATGATCGAAGCCGAGCGCCCCTGCCTCGATATCGCGCAGCAACTTCACGCCGTGGAAAAGGCGATCAGCGCGGCGAAGAAGGCGTTGATCCACGATCATATCGATCACTGCCTGGATGTCGCGGTCGGCCCTACCTCGCGGAAGCAACGCGAACCGATCGAAGCATTTAAAGACATCACCAAGTACCTCTGAAAGCCGGCAATGTTGAAGTCAATTTTGGTGTGGCTAGGCTTTGCCCAGGATCCGGGTGCAATGGCCGCGACCGGCCAGGGACACGCCCACGACGGCAAGTCGGGCCACGGCCATACACATGGCGTCGTTGACCCGACCATCGCGACCACCGCGCGCGGCATCTGGGCGATCAAATGGTCGTTTGTCATCCTGGCGATCACGGCAGTCCTGCAATTGGTGGTGGTGTTTTTCACCGGCAGCGTCGCTCTGCTCGCCGATACCATCCACAACTTTGGCGATGCAGTGACGGCGATCCCGCTCTGGATTGCCTTCGTTCTGGCCCGCCGCCGGCCGAGCAGCACGTTCACCTATGGCTATGGACGGGTCGAAGACCTGGCCGGCGTCGCCATTGTCCTCATCATCCTTTTTAGCGCCGTCGTAGCCGGCTATCAAGCCATTGACCGCCTGTTGCATCCGCAGCCCGTTACCTATCTGGGCTGGCTTACGGCGGCGGGCATCATCGGCTTTATCGGCAACGAGGCGGTGGCGGTGTTTCGCATCCGGGTGGGCCGCGAAATCAACAGTGCCGCGCTGATCGCCGACGGCTATCACGCGCGGACCGACGGTTTCACCAGTCTTGCCGTGGTGTTGGGCGCTATTGGCATGTGGCTGGGGTTTCCGCTCGCCGACCCAATCATCGGCTTACTCATCACGCTGGCCATCTTCGGTATCGTCTGGCAGTCCGGCAAAGCGATCTTTACGCGGATGCTGGACGGCGTGGACCCCGCTCTGACAGACGAAATTCGGCACGCAGCCGAACATGTTCCGGGCATTCGCCACGTGCTCGATGTGCGCGCACGCTGGCTGGGCCATCGTTTGACGGCCGAACTTGATATCGCGCTTGATGCGACCGCAACCGTTGCCGCGGCCGATGCCATCACCCAGCAGTTTGAGGTTGAACTGCTGAAACACATGCCGGCGCTGGCAGCGGCGCGTATCCGTGTGCGCCCCTATGATG
>CAYSKY010000778.1:0-1973 GCA_964431425.1 uncultured Burkholderiales bacterium | reverse complement strand
GCCCATGCCCACCGTGACGCCTTGTTTATGCACTGCCTGCCGGCGCATCGCGGTGAAGAAGTTTCAGCTGAAGTTCTTGAGGGACCGCAAAGCGTGGTTTGGGAAGAGGCGGAAAATCGCCTGCATGTCCAGAAAGCACTCATGGAGTTCCTGCTGCTCGGACGCATCGAATCTTGACGGGGTTTGGTGCCGTGAGGTTCGGTAACCGGCTTTCTTGCAGGCGGGAGGGCAAATTCGACACTTCGTCGCAATCAGGTGGAGGGTGGTTGTAGCAATAAATAGATTGGATGCCTGGCGGTCGCCACAACACAACCGGGCGTTTTGCATTGCGCCCGGGAACTTGCGGAGTTGTCCGGCGGAAGTGCCCCATCAACCTGAACCCACCCGAAAAAGGAAAATCCATGAAATTGCCAATCGCCCTGTTTGCCGCCTGTACTGTCTCGATGGCTGCTGTGGCCCAGTCGGCACCCGCCGACGCGCCGAAGGCCGGTGCATCAGCACCGGCGCAAGTTGCCGGCGCCAAAACCTATGCGCTTGTATCCGCCGTCGGAGATCAGTTCACCTATGTCCGCCAGCGCGAGTCGACCGGCAGTAACCGGATCGACAATTTCACCCGGCAGGTCATCAAGGTTCCGAACAACGCCCTGAACGCGGCGGTACTGCGCGGTCTTGACAGGGCGGTCGCCTCGCTGGAGCCGGACAGCAACAGGGTGTACATCACGCTCGCGGCGGCGGAAATGGAGAATGTGCTTCCGCAGGACCGCGAGGCTGTCGCCATCGGCAAAGTGGTCGGCGCCCTCGAGAAAATGCCTGAACGGGCGAAGTGGGACAAGATTTACGTCGCCGTTCCAAAATTCCTCCTGTCGGAGCGCAGCGGCATGGGCACCAAGCTGCAGGGCCTCGGGGTTTACATCCAGCCGCTGACCAGTGCGACCCTCTCCGACAACGAACTGGGGGTTGATATTGACGTCAACTCCATCGGCGAATCTGACACCACGAACCCGGAAGGCGAGGCGGTGCGCTCGAAGCGGTACGTGGCACCGTTTTCCTATATTTCGACCTACGTCATTGATCCGCGCACCATGACCGTCATCGAAAAGAACTACCGGCATGACTTCCAGAAGCTGTTCGATCCGAATTCCCCCGCGCTGGACGTTGCCAATACCATTCCCACTGATTTTCTGGTCTCGCGAATCGAGCGCCTCATTGAACGCTCCGCGTCGAAATCGGTGAACGACAAAGAAGGACCGGCCACGGTGGAAGTGGGCGATGTGAAGCCCGTCACCGGCAAGCCGGAAACCAAAAAGTAATTTCCTGAACCAGGTACCAACCAAGAGCGAAGAATGAGCGACATTAAGAAAGTAGTGCTGGCATATTCCGGCGGACTCGACACCTCCGTCATTCTCAAATGGCTGCAGGACGTCTACAAGTGCGAGGTCGTGACCTTCACCGCCGACATCGGTCAGGGCGAGGAAGTCGAGCCGGCGCGGAAAAAGGCGCTGGCAATGGGTATCAAGAAGTCGAATATCTTCATCCAGGACCTGCGCGAAGAGTTTGTGCGCGACTTCGTTTTCCCCATGTTTCGCGCCAACACCGTCTACGAGGGCGAGTACCTGCTGGGTACCTCCATCGCACGCCCGCTAATCGCCAAACAAATGATCGAGATCGCGCGCCAGACCGGCGCCGATGCCATCTCGCACGGCGCCACCGGCAAAGGCAACGACCAGGTGCGCTTCGAACTGGGTGCCTATGCGCTGATGCCCAACGTCAAGATCATCGCGCCTTGGCGTGAATGGGATCTGCTGTCCCGTGACAAGCTGCTGAAGTATGCCGACAAGCACGGCATTCCCGTGGACTTCAAGAAACGCAAGGGCGGCGCCCCCTACTCGATGGATGCCAACCTGCTGCATATTTCCTACGAGGGCGGCATTCTCGAGGATCCGGCGTTCCAGCCGGAAGAGTCGATGTGGCGT
>CAYSKY010000777.1:0-1978 GCA_964431425.1 uncultured Burkholderiales bacterium | reverse complement strand
GTGCGGGAAGCCGCCCGTGCGCTGGCCGCGAAGGCTTGAATGACGCAGCGCACGCGCATCGGCGTACCTGCTGAAATCAAGGACGGTGAGCACCGCGTTGCCCTGGTACCGCAGGCCGTCGCGCGGCTGGTGGCGGCGGGACACGAACTGATCGTACAGACTGGTGCGGGCGCCCGTTGCGGATTTCCGGACGGCGCCTACACCGCGGCCGGTGCGATGCTGGCGGCCAGCCCTGCGGCGGCGTTCGACGCCGACCTGGTGGTCAAGGTCAAGGAAATCCAGCCGGGGGAGTGGCGCAACCTGCGCCACGGCGGTGCGTTGTTTTGCTACCTGCATCTGCCGGCCGATCCGGAAATGGCGGAAGCGCTGCTGAGCTGCAGGATGACTGCATTGGCATTTGAAACCGTGGCGGACCATGCAGGCGGCCTGCCGCTGTTGGCCCCCATGTCTGCCATCGCCGGCGAACTGTCCATCCCCATCATCGGCCACTTGCTGATGACGCCACAGGGCGGACGCGGCGTCGCGCTGCGCGACGCACACATCGTGGTACTGGGCGCCGGCACCGCCGGCCTCGCCGCCGCGCGGGCAGCCTCCGCCCTTGGCGCAAAAGTCACACTGCTGTCCCGCAAAGGCCGCCGCCTGCAGGCCGCCCGGGAAGCGCTACCCGCTAATGCAGCGGTTCTGCCAGCCGCCACAGACGCCATCAGCACCGCAGTGGCACGAGCAGACGCTGTGGTGAGCGCCATCAACGTGCCCGGCGCGCGAACCACACGCCTGCTTTCCCGATCGATGGTGCGATCGATGGGAGCGGGAGCAGTGCTGATCGACATCTGCATTGACGGGGGCGGCGTGGCCGACACCTCGCGACCGACCAGCCACTCCGCCCCCACCTTTGTCGATGAAGGCGTGACGCACTATGCCGTGGCCAACATGCCCGCCGCCGTTCCGCGATCAGCCAGCCTGGCGCTATCCGACGCGGTGCTGCCTTATGTCGAAAGTATCTGCCGGCTCGGCCTGACGCAAGCACTGCAAGACGATGCGGGCCTCGCCAACGGCCTGCACATGCACGGCGGCTATTACATGCATGCCGCAGTGGCCGCTTCTCTCGGGCAATCGCATCGCGACCTCGATGCGTTACTGTTCGCCTGCTAGGCCGCCGCCCCCCGATGAACAGCCTCGTCGACAAGATTGATGCCCTGCTGCCGCAGACCCAGTGCACCAAGTGCGGGTATGCCGGATGCCGACCCTACGCCGAGGCCATCGCAGAGCAAGGCGAGCAGATCAATCGCTGCCCTCCCGGCGGCGACGTTGGCATTGTGGCACTGGCATTGTTGCTGGGACGCCCGGCACTTTCGCTGGAAACTTCCTGCGGAGAACACCTTGCGCACCGCATCGCCGTTATCGACGCCGCTGCGTGCATTGGCTGTGCCAAATGCCTGCCGCCCTGCCCGACCGATGCGATCATCGGTGCCAGCAAACAATTGCATGTCGTGATTGCCGAACTTTGCACCGGCTGCGAACTTTGCATTGCGCCGTGCCCGGTGGACTGTATCCGCATGGAGGTGTCGCCGGCGCATCCGCAGATGATGCCGCGCGAACGAGCACGCGAGAGATTCCAAGCGCACAAAGAGCGTTTGACCCGTGAAGCGGAAGAGCGCACAGCGTTGCTGACCGCACGCGAACGCGCCGTATTGGGCCAACCCGAACCAAGCTGAAAGATCGCACATGGCAAAACCCGAAGCCCGCGTGATGAAGCCCGCCGAACGCGCGGAATTTTTCCGGCGCATGCAGGAAATCAATCCCGATCCACGCTCCGATCTGGAATACGGCAGTGCGTTTGAATTGCTGATCGCCGTGATCCTCTCCGCGCAGGCCACCGACAAGAGCGTCAACATCGCCACCGCAAAGCTGTATCCGGTCGCCAACACGCCGCAAAAGCTTTTGAAGCTGGGTGAAGAAAAACTGATCCCCTACATCC
>CAYSKY010000776.1:0-1981 GCA_964431425.1 uncultured Burkholderiales bacterium | reverse complement strand
CCTGGAAGTCAGGGTGGCCGGCGCCGCTGCGGGTACACGTACGGTGCTCGTGCCGATCAATTTCTGCCGGGTGATCCGCGACGTCAAGGTGCGCGCATTGCTGGCCGACCAGTTCTCCAGTATTCCGGTCACGCGGAGCCCTGATGCCATTACCTTCCAGGAAGAAGAACGTGTCATGGCTTACTTCGGTGGCGGTCTGCTGTACGCCGAGGCTTCCCGTCAGGAGCCGTACCTGTGAGCAAGATCCACGTTTCGCAGGAGCACGAGTTTGAAGCCGAATACGGCCTGCCGGAGCATCTGCCCGGTGACGAGCGCCTTCTCTGGCAGGGCTCCCCAGACTGGTTGGCGCTTGCCATATCCGCCTTCCATGTCCGCAAACTGGCCATCTACTTTGGCGTGCTGCTCACGCTCAGGGGAAGTTTTGCACTTTCCGACGGCGCGTCCCCTGCCGGCGCACTGGCATCCGCACTCGCGCTGCTGCCTCTGGCCGTCATCGCCGTCGGCCTGCTCTGCGTGGTGGCCTGGCTGAGCGCCCGCACGGCGGTCTACACCATCACCAACAAGCGTGTGGTGATGCGAATCGGCGTGGTGCTGTCGGTCACTTTCAACCTGCCCTTTCGCTCCATTGAATCCGCGGCACTGAAGCGGTTTGGCAACGGTTGTGGCGACCTGCCTCTGGCACTCGCGGGTGATGATCGCATCGCCTACCTGCATCTGTGGCCGCATGCGCGTCCGTGGCGCTTCCAGAAGCCCGAACCGATGATGCGTGCGGTGTCGGATGCCGACCGGGTCGCCGCACTGCTTTCACAGGCCCTCGCCGAAGCGAACGGCACCTCGTCGAGGCAGGCATCTGCGTCCTCGAAGGTGCAGGCCGTTTCCAATACCGGCGACGCCCATCACGAACTTGTTTCCGCCTGAGGCCAGGACCATGACAGCAGCCGCCATCCACCGCGAAACCATTCCGAGCAAGATGCTGCTGGCGCTGTGTGCGCTGGTAGTTGCGGTGGTGTCAGCCGTTGCTGTCGCCAGGCTCTCCGGCGCAGGGGAAGCCTCCCGGCCGACCGTCACGCCGCTTGCCGCACGCGCGCTGCATTTTGAGGATCGTAATGATGGCGGCGTCAACGTGTTCGACGCACGAACCGGAGATCGTATTGCCCAGGTTGAACCGGGCACCAACGGGTTCCTGCGCAGCACCTTGCGCGGACTCGCGCGCGAACGCAAGCGCCGCGATCTTGGCAGCGAGACGGCTTTCGTGCTGGCACTTCAGGCGGACAGCCGCCTGACTCTCACCGATCCGGCCACCCGCCGGACGGTGGACCTTGATTCTTTCGGCCCGAGCAATGCGATGGTATTTCGCGGCTTCCTGGAGGGCCTCCAAGGCCCGCTCAGCAGCCCCGGCATCATCAAACAACAACGATAACAGCGGACACGCCATCCGCCCTGGAGACTGACATGACCACACGCCCCGCCATTCAATCCCCCGAAGATTCCGAGCGCCTCGCAAAGGCCAGCACGCTGCTCAGCCCGCGCTTTTACACGACAGACTTCGCGGCCATGGACCGGATCAACGTTGCGCCGATCCGCTCCGAATGGGACCAGATGATGAAGGAGTACGAAGGCGACAACAACCACGATCACTTTCAGCGCACACCGGACTTCGCCGACGAGATAAAGGCGCTGCCGCCGGACCTGCATGCCGAGTTCATGGATTTTCTGGTGAGCTCGCTGACGTCGGAGTTCTCCGGACAGATCCTTTACAACGAGATCCGCAAGAACATCGAAAATCCGGATATCAAGCAACTCATGACCTTCATGGCCCGGGATGAGTCGCGCCATGCCGGCTTCATCAACCAGGCGTTGCGGGACTACGGTCTGGCTGTGGACCTGGGTTCGCTCAAGCGCACCAAGGCCTACACCTACTTCAAACCCAAATACATTTTTTACGCGACCTACCTGTCCGAAAAAATCGGCTATGCCCGCT
>CAYSKY010000775.1:0-1987 GCA_964431425.1 uncultured Burkholderiales bacterium | reverse complement strand
ACGCCAAGGCGATCAGCCAGAAAGATTGGGACACTGCCGCCTCCGCGCTGGACGTCTCGCGTGCCCAGTTGAAGCAGGCACAGGCGCAGCTGGATGCGGCCCGCGTCAACCTGGGCTACACCGACATCCGCGCGCCGATCGCCGGCGTGATCGGGCGCGCGCTGAAGGTCGAGGGCGCGCTGGCCAACGCAGCTGGCGACAGCCTGCTGGCTACCATGGCCCTGACCGATCCCATGCACGTCAACTTCTCGATTGCCGAGAGCGATCGCAGCGCCACTCAATCTGAAATCGCTGCGGGCACGCTCGTCCTGCCCAAGTCCGGTTATGTCGCCAAGCTGAAGACCTCCGAGGGCAAATGGCTGAAGCCCGTGGGAAGGCTCGATTTCAACGATTACAAGGCGGATGCAAACACTGGCGCCTATGCCGCACGCGCCGTGTTTGCCAATGCGGACGGCGTGCTTTCTCCCGGCCAGTTTGTGCGCGTTGTGCTGTCCGGTGCCACGCGACCCAACGCCATCGCCATTCCGCAGCGCGCGGTGCTCGATGGTCCGATGGGCAAGTTCGTCTATGTAGTCGGCAAGGGCCAGGACGGCAAACCGGCCGCAGAGCCACGCCCCGTCGTGCCGGGTGAATGGGTAACCCTGGATGGTCCGGACGCCAATGGCTGGGTCATCCGCCAGGGGCTGAATGTCGGCGACCAGGTGATCGTGGACGGCATGGCGCGCATCTTCGCGCCGGGCCAGCCGGTGATGCCTATGACGGCCGAGGAGGCTGCGAAGGCAGCCGCCGCGCAGGCTCCGCAAGGGGGCGCACCAGCGGGGCAAGGCGCCGCGAAAGCGCCTGATGCCGCACCCGCCAAGCCCGCAGCACCCGCCGACGCCAAGAAGTAAGCAAAAGGACACATCGACATGTTTTCCCGCTTCTTCATTGACAGGCCCATCTTCGCCTTCGTGATCTCGATTTTCATCGTGATCGCCGGGCTGGCATCCATGCGTGCGTTGCCGATTGCGCAATACCCGGAGATTTCGCCGCCGGTGGTACAGGTGATTGCGGTGTATCCGGGCGCCTCGGCGCAGGTGGTCGAACAGACCGTGGCCGCACCGATTGAAAACGCGCTCACCGGACTGGAAGGCCTGATGTACATGTCCTCGACGTCAACGTCGGCCGGCATCATCACCATCCAGGTCACGTTCGAAATCGGCACCGACGTCGACAAGGCCGCGCAAAGCATCAACAACCGCGTCAAACAAGTCGAGGCCAAGCTGCCGCAGGAGGTCCGGCGGCAGGGCGTGACGGTCGAGAAGGGGTCATCAGCGTTCCTGCAGGTGATTGCGTTCTATTCACCGGACGGTCGCTTCAACGACCTGTATACGTCCAACTATGTGACGCTGAACGTGCTGGACAGCCTCAAGCGTGTCCCGGGCACCACCAATGTGCAGATTTTCGGCGCCAAGGACTATGCAATGCGGATCTGGCTGAAGCCGGATCGCATGACGCAGCTGAAGGTGACGGTGGACGAAATCGCGCGTGCGCTTAACGAACAGAACGCCCAGTTTGCCGCCGGCAAGATCGGCCAGGCGCCCAACGGTGGCGGCCAGGACATGGTCTACACCGTCACAACCAAGGGGCGGCTGTCGACCGCCGAGGAATTCGAGAATGTGATCGTGCGCTCGGATACCGCGGCCGGCACCTTGCGGCTCAAGGATGTCGCGCGGGTGGAGCTTGGCTCCAAGGATTACGATTTCATGGGGCGCTTCAACGGCAAGCCGGCCACGCTGGTCGGCGTGTTCCTGCAGCCGGGTGCCAACGCGCTTGACGTCGCCGGCGAGGTCAAGAAAACGCTTGCAACCGCCAAGGAACGTTTCCCGGAAGGCATGGCGTACGCCGTACCTTATGACACCACCCGCTTCGTGGAGGTGTCGATTCGCGAAGTCGTGAAGACGCTGGCAGAAGCGATGGCGCTGGTGTTCCTTGTGGTGTTCCTGTT
>CAYSKY010000774.1:0-1990 GCA_964431425.1 uncultured Burkholderiales bacterium | reverse complement strand
TCAGCATGTGGAGCAGCGGCAGGCTTGATGCCGTGGCCATCAAGGTCATCGACAAAAGCCATCTGGAAATGATCACCAAAAAAGGCGGCAAGGTGGTCGGCAGCCACAAGGTGGCCGTGTCCATGGACACCAATTCGATGATCGTGGAGTACACCGACACCTATCCCAACGGGCAGGTGGTCAAAGGCGCCACGTCATTCGCCCGCGTTACCTATGACAAAACCGCGCCACACCTGATGTCCGGCTCCTGGAAACCGATCAAGGAAGAGCGCCGCAGTGAGAACGGCCTCACGGTCACGTACAAGAGCGAAGGCAAGACCATGACCATGTCCAACCCGCTCGGGCTGGGCTACAAAGCGGAGATCAACGGACCCGACGCGCCGGTGACCGGCGACCCGGCCTTTGAAACGGTGTCGGTCAAAGTCAGCAAGAACGTGCTCGAAGAAAGCTACAAGCGTGGCGGCAAGCAGGTGGCCTCAACGCGCGTCCAGGTGCTGCCCAGCGGCAAGGAAGCCAAGGTGGACTGGATTGATTATGTGGCACGCCTCAATGGCAATCACGTGATGAAAAAGCAGTAGCGCAGCAATGGGGATGACCGCCCGGCGCGGTCGTCCCAAGTTGCCTAGCGGATGGCGCCGATCACCTTGCCGATGAACTCGTTAAGCGAAGCCGTCGAGTCGATCCAGCGCACCACAATCAAGAGATCGTTGTCCTTGTCGACATAGACGATGTTCTGGCCGTTGCCATCAAAGGTGACCGCGGTTGCCGGTGCGGCGCTCAGGCGCTTGCGATCCGGATTCAGATACCAGTTGGCGTAACCATATTCGGGGTTCGCCACACCCGGCGTGCGCGCCATGGTGATCCAATCCTTCGACACCAGCTGGCGGTCCTTCCATTTGCCGTCACGCAGCATCAGATAGCCGAAGCGCGCCATGTCCCAGGCGCTGATGAACATGCCGCCGCCGTAGTGCCCGCCACCGGACACAGACTGCATGCGCTGGCCATCGAGTTCGATCCATGAATTCTCATACCCCAGCCAGCGCCACGTGGACGAGGCGCCGATCGGTTCCATGATCTGCTGTCGCAACACCTCGGGCAACGGCCGCCGCCAGACGTGCAGCGCGGCCAACGCCATCGCATTGACCCGCACATCGTTGTACTTGAAGCGCGTGCCCGGCTCATACAGCTTGCGATTGCTCCACTCTTCGGGCTTACCCTCCGGCCGGTCGGCCCAGTCGGGCCGGCCCCACAGCGTGCCTTGCCAGTCGCTGGTCTGGCGCAGCAAATGGTCCCAGGTGATGGGTTGGTTGTGCGGCGCTTCGAACAGGTCCACGTTAAACGGCAGGTAACCGGCCACGCGATCTTTCACATCCCGGATCAATCCCTGCTGCCAGGCCAGCCCCACCACGGTAGTGAGAAAGGTCTTGGCCACGCTGTGCGCCATGTCAGCACGCTGGGTATCGCCCCACTCCGCGACCACATAGCCGCGGCGCACGATGATGCCGTTGATCGGGGCGCGCACACTGGTCGGCCCGATCAGGCCGCCAAAGTACGGCTCGCGCTGGCCGAAGGTTTTGGACCAGGCCTGTGCCTGGTCGCGCGGCAGCGGATTGTCTTTGGTTTTTACAAACCGGACCGCCTCGTCCAACGCGGCGGCATCCATGCCCAACTGCATCGGCGTACGCCTCTGCCAGTCGTGACGCTCGGGAAAATAGGCAGTTTGGGCCGCCGCCGCAAACGAGAGTGCAAAGCCGGCAGCCGCGAGCAAGGCGCGTTGAAGCATTCTTTTTTCCTCAAAAATCAATTTACAAACTCAAGCACTGGCGCGGCTCTCAGGGCATTTTTCCCCGGGAAGGCGCGCCAAATGGCGTTCTGCAATATTGCGAGCTGCCAGGAAGATCAAGCCTTCTTCGCATGCGACGGCAATCGCAGCGATACCAGCGCCGCGATGAAAAACGACGCCGCAAACACCATGATCGCCTGATGGTAC
>CAYSKY010000773.1:0-1993 GCA_964431425.1 uncultured Burkholderiales bacterium | reverse complement strand
CCGACAGGCCGATGATATCCACCCACTCCGTCCACACAATGTCGGACAGTTGTTCGTTGGCCACTGGCAGTTCACCGCAGACTTCCCAGCCGGCGCGCCGGAAAAACTCGGCCACCATCAACATTCCGAACGTGTGCTGCTCGGCCGCAACCGGTGCCAACAACACGCGCATGCCGCTGGGCCGGTCGGCACGCCCCTCTGACTGGAATGCAGCGCTGTAATCGTGCATGAGCCGCTGCAATCGCCACATCGCCAGCGTTACTTCCGTAAAATTGCAACTGTCCTCCGTCCACATCACGCCGAGATAACGCGCGGATTCGGTAAAAAGGACCAGATAAACCGTTTCGAGACTCAGCCCGCGCGCGCGCCAATCATCGATATAGATCTTCGGAGCGTCCTGGTCATCGGCAAGCAACAAATCCACAAAAACCCGAATGTCACACGATTCGGGGCAGGGAACCTCTTCCCTTGAAACTGCCGGTTCAAGATTGCGATGCGCAACCAGCAACCTGGGAATGATCTCTGACTCAATCACACGGGCCAGGCAATCCCTGCGCTTTTCATCGCTGCCGCGAAGTTGTCGAACCGAATGGTCCGCTTTTACCAACGGATTTGCACTCATCGCCTTCCTCCACCAATTTTCGACTCGCGTCTAGTTCGCCAAGTTCTTTGCGCGCCAAGCGCCGGCAATAGACCTGCCGATGGGTGGTGGAGGCGGAACCTCTTATGACATTCACTAAACTACTTTCAAGGTACCGATGCCCTTAGCCGTCTGAAGTCGCCCCAGATCACCGGCAACCGTCAGACAGTTTGAGGAGCATGTTGCAAACATTGACACTGTCAACCTGCGTTTGCAACGGCCAGTGCCGCAACTTTACCAACTTTTCAGCGGCCTGCGCATCGCCAACCTTGAAGGTCACCTGATTTAATTACCCGCCCCCAAATTTGTCAAGTTTTCCTTACGTCTATTTTGCTTGACACTGTCTTTCTTGGAGTCTAGTCTAGGCGTGCGAGCAATTACCGGAGCGCCTGATATGCCGTCAGAAAGCAGCTTGAGTTATCGTGCAAGGCCGCTTTACACCCCCCAGCAACGGCAGCGCCGGGATGCTTCGGTGTGGACGCTGATCCAGGGTGTCCTCGCACCGTTACAGTTTTTAGTCTTTCTGGTTAGCCTGGGCCTCGTTTGCCGCTTTCTCGCGACCGGCGAGGGGCAGACTGCCGCAACAATGTCCATCGTCATCAAGACATTCGTGCTGTACACAATCATGGTGACCGGCGCCATCTGGGAAAAGGTGGTGTTTGGCCAATACCTGTTTGCGCCCGCTTTTTTCTGGGAGGACGTGGTGAGCATGCTCGTGATCGGGCTGCATACCGCATATATGTATTTCCTGATCAGCGGTTCGCTGAACGTTCATGCGCTGATGTATCTGGCCCTCGCGGCCTATGCGACTTACGTGGTGAATGCCGCACAGTTTCTCTGGAAGCTGCGCAGTGCACGCCTGCAGGGGGCATCGGCCGCAACGAACGTTGCAGATGGAGTGCCTGCTTGAGCGCCGCCCCGATCGCCACCGCGGGATGTACGGAACCACGCGTCATCCCGATCAACACCGTGCTGCGCGAACGCGGCCAGCGGGAAGTTTTCTGCGGACTGACCGGCATCATATGGCTGCACCGCAAGATTCAGGATGCATTTTTCCTCGTGGTCGGGTCACGCACCTGCGCCCACCTGATCCAGTCCGCGGCCGGCGTGATGATTTTCGCCGAACCGCGTTTCGGCACCGCCATCATCGACGAACGCGACCTCGCCGGGCTGGCGGATGCCAATGCTGAACTCGACAAGTGTGTAAGCCGCCTGCTCGAAAGGCGTGCAGACATCAAACTGCTTTTTCTGGTCGGCTCGTGCCCGTCTGAAGTCATCAAGCTGGATCTGTCGCGGGCGGCACAGCGCCTTTCCAGTCAGTTCTCACCGCGTGTGCGGGTGCTCAACTATTCC
>CAYSKY010000772.1:0-1996 GCA_964431425.1 uncultured Burkholderiales bacterium | reverse complement strand
CATCGGCCTGGCGTTCTACGACGGCGGTTCACGCTCGTTCTACACCGTCAAGAAGCAGGTCAACAACCTCGCCGACATGAAGGGCCTGAAGATTCGCGTGCCGCAGTCCGACATGTTTGTGGCCATGATCCAGGCGCTTGGTGCCAACCCGACGCCGATGCCGCTGGGCGAGGTGTACACCGCCATGAAGACCGGCATTGTCGATGGTGCCGAGAACAACTGGGCGGCGTTTGAAGCGTCACGGCATTTCGAGGCCGCCAAGTTCTACAACCTGTCCGAGCACTCCATGGCCCCCGACATGCTGGTGTTTTCCAAGAAGGTCTGGGATACCCTGCCCAAGGAAGACCAGCAATTGCTGCGCAAGGCCGCCAAGGATTCGGTGCCCCACATGCGCAAGCTCTGGGAAGAGCGCGAGGCCAATGCGCGCAAGAAGATCGAGGGTTCGGGCGTCAAGATCGTGCCCATCGCCAATCGCACCGAGTTCAGCGCGGCCATGCGCCCTGTGTACGACAAGTTCGTCAGCACGCCCAAGCTGAAGGATCTCGTCAAACGCATCCAGGAAACCAAGTAGTCGCCGCGCGACACCCGCAAAGGAGCCCTTGTGCTGACCCGTTTCAACGCTACCATCGCCCGCTACGGGCTTTATGCCTCGGTATTCGGCCTGTTTCTCATTGTCGCCGTGGTGGCCTGGCAGGTATTCGGCCGCTATGTGATGAATGACAGCCCGACATGGGCGGAAAGCCTTGCGCTGGTTTTGATACTGTATGTGACGTTGATCGGCGCGGCCGTGGGAGTGCGCGACGCCGGGCATTTGGGCATGGAATCGCTGCTGATACTGGCGCCGGAATGGATCCGCCACAAAGTGGAAATCGTCATTCATGTGTTGGTGGCCTTGTTCGGTGCCGCCATGGTCTACAACGGTTGGGTGCTGGGTCATTCCGTGGCCGGCTACAAGCTCGCCAACCTGGAAGTGTCCGAGGCGGTGCGGTATGTGCCGCTGGTGATTTCCGGCGCGCTTATCGTGCTGTTTTCGATTGAACACATCATTGCGCTCATCAAGGGCACGGAAGTCGAGCCGGCATGGAACTGACGATTCTCTGCATCTCGTTCGTCACACTGCTGATCATCGGCGTGCCGGTGGCATTCGCCATCGGCCTCGCGTCCATCTGCACCATCCTCTACGAGGGTTTGCCGGTGGCGGTGCTGTTCCAGCAAATGATGTCGGGCATGAACATCTTTTCGTTCCTCGCCATCCCGTTTTTCATTTTCAGCGGCGAACTGATGCTGCATGGCGGCATCGCCGATCGCATCGTCAATCTGGCGCGCAGCATGGTGGGGCACATCCGCGGCGGCCTCGGCATGAGCAACGTGGTGGCCTGCACCCTGTTCGGCGGTGTGTCCGGCTCGCCGGTGGCGGACGTGTCGGCCATGGGTGCCGTGATGATTCCCATGATGAAAAAAGAGGGTTACCACACCGACTACGCGGTGAATGTCACCACGCATGCCTCGCTGGTCGGCGCGCTGATGCCCACCAGCCACAACATGATCATTTACTCGCTGGCGGCGGGCGGCACGGTATCGATCGGCGCGCTGATTGCGGCCGGCGTGGTGCCGGCGCTGGTGCTGACCCTGTGCATGCTGGCAGCTGCCTATTTGGTTGCCGTGAAGCGCGGCTATCCCGCCGGTGTGTTCCCGGGCTGGGGCGCCGTCGGTCGCGCGGCCGCCGCCGCCGCGCCTGGCCTGCTGATCATTGTCATCATCCTGGCCGGCATTATCTCGGGTGTATTCACCGCCACCGAGTCCGCGGCAATTGCCGTGGTGTACTCCATTCTGCTGACCTTCCTGGTCTATCGCAGCATGACCTGGGCGAAGTTCACCAAGGCGGCGGCCAAGGCCGTGAAAACCACCGGCGTGGTGCTGTTGCTGATCGGTGTGTCGACCATGTTCCAATACCTGATGGCGCTATACCAGGTGGCGGATCTGGCCGGCGACACCC
>CAYSKY010000771.1:0-2001 GCA_964431425.1 uncultured Burkholderiales bacterium | reverse complement strand
GTGCACGCGCAAACCGGGATCAAACCAGGCGATCTCCTCGCGCAGCCGTTCGGCATCGAGCGCACTCGAGGTCAGCACGAACAGCAGGCCGTGACGGCGCGCATGGCGCGCGAAGTACAGGGCATCGGCGGAACCGACCGGCATCATGGGATGGGTGCTCAATTGCTTTCGCCGGGCAGAAGCGAGGTGAAAGAATGCAGGGCCTGCAACAGCGCCTCGGCGGAGGGAAAGCGCTCGTCCGCCTCCTTGGCCAGCAACTGGTCCACCAACGGTTGCAAATCGCGTATGCGACGGGGCAGAAGCGGGATTTCGTCGTGCAGGTGACGGAAAATCACCTGTGCCGAATTCTCGCCGCCGTAGGGGCGCTCTCCCGTCAGCATTTCATACAGGATGACACCCGCGCTGTAGAGATCGCTGCGACCATCCACCGGCGCGCCGCGACCCTGCTCGGGACTCATGTAAAACGGGGAGCCCAGCACATCGCCGGTCAGCCGGTTGCGGGCAACGCGACCAAAGGTGGTGGAGATGTTGAAGTCGATCAGCGCGAGGCTGCCGTCAGCCCTGAAGAAGATATTCTCGGGTTTGATATCCATATGGGCGAAGCCGCCGGCGTGCAGCGTTGCGAGTGCCTCACCGATCTGCGCGAGTATGCGCAAGGCTGCTGCGGTGGTCAGCCCGGCGGCCATGCGCTGGCGCAAATCGCCCGCCGCGAGGTATTCAAGCACCACGTATGGCCAGGAACCGGCAATACCCGCATCGACATATCTGACCACGTGTTGCCCGTCAAGCCGCGACAGGTACAAATAGCGCTCGCAGTATTGCCGCACCACGCCTGCCTCATGGTACGGCGTGGAGAGCGGAAATTTGACCACCACCCGCTTCTTGTCCGCCAGGCGCTCGGCCAGAAATACCTGCGCCATCGGATTCATCGCCAGGGTTGCCAGTGGGCGCACATGCTCGATGGCGAGCATGACGCGCTCGTGGTCGACGATGAACTTGAAGGTGCCGAAATGTGCCTCGTTGCTTGCGTCGCTGTGGGCCAGCAGCGACTCGAGCGCCGGGGCTTGACCGGACATGAGTTGCCGGATGACGCCCACCAGCGTTTCGCGTGACAGGGCGTCCTTGAGCAGTACCGCGGCGGCGCCGGCCTCAACAAGCAGGCGGGCATGCACCGCAAGGTCCTGGCTGGCAAGTAGTATGACCGGAGGTGTGTGTGGCTTCGCACCTGCGGCTTCAAGGCCTGCGGCATGGCGGCTGGTGACTCCGAGCCTGCCAAGTGCGCTGATGGCTTCGCTTTGCGTGCCGAGTCCGGCGACGAGCATCACGTCTGCATCCGCGCCAAACGAAATGCCGGCGCCGCGCATGGTCTGCGAAAACGGATCGATTTCCTCGATTGATGCGTCAGGCCACTCGCTGCGCAAATAGCTGCAGAGTACCTGGCGGTAGCCGATTGCGCCGGCGATGACGGCAATGCGGGGCGAGGCCGGATGCGGCGCAACCGGCGTGTGCAAGTCGACGCTCATGTCCCGTCGGCCCCCGTCGCGCGGATGGGCGGGCGTATCGGAGACGGCTTGGCGTCAGGCCGTGACAACCGGGATCTTGCCAATCTTTGCCTGCCAGAATTTAGGTCCCGTTTTGTGCACCGACTCGCCGAGCGAGTCGACGGCAACCGTCACCGGCATGTCCTGCACGTCGAATTCGTAGATGGCTTCCATGCCGAGGTCGCCGAAGGCAATGAGCTTCGAGGACTTGATCGCTTTGGAAACCAGGTACGCAGCGCCACCAACGGCAATGCAGTACACCGCCTTGTTGTCCTTGATGGCCTCAATAGCAATTTCCTTGCGTTCCGACTTGCCGATCATGCCGATCAGCCCGGTCTTTTCAAGCATGGTGCGCGTGAAGCGGTCCATACGCGAGGAGGTGGTGGGTCCGGCGGGGCCGACGGCCTCGTCGCGCACCGCATTGACCTGCTCGGGCAGGATCTCCGGCGTCGGATTGGCC
>CAYSKY010000770.1:0-2006 GCA_964431425.1 uncultured Burkholderiales bacterium | reverse complement strand
AAAACATCTTGTTCCCTCTTGACACAAGAAAGAACAATGTTAACTGGGCTGACTTCTCGGAGCATGATGGACGTCAAAGGCACGGAAAATAAGCCTCAGAGTTCAACGTATTGATACCCCCACAAGATCGACGCACTCTCCAGTCCACATTCGCTCCCAATTCGCTGAAATGCGCAGGTAAGCGGCGAACGACTGCTCCTGGCCGAAACAGGTCGTCCAGTTAGTCTGCTCTAACCGCGCCGCTGTTGTGGCTCGCCGGTCTTCCAGCAAACTGCGAGTAACAGTGCAGTCAACACGCCAAGCATTGACGCAAACTGCACTATGCTTTGCTTTGGTGGAAACGCTACGGCTCCAAGAGCAGCAAGTGCGACATATAAGACGACGACAGCCCAACCTTGCCACTTTGACGGTAGGCCCCAGCCCCAGCCGTAAGTTTTCGCGGGAAACCAATATTCTTTATTCTGATTGGCCATGATTGCCTCCGGTCAAAAAACTGTTGTGGCGCTCCAAGGGCAAATGCCCCATCGACTTAACCTACGCTTAGAGTTGCACGGAGTATTGATTTGGGTCAGTTGTGCGTCGCATTCGACCGACCGGTTCTGGCCGAAAGCAGCCTGCCACCATTCTAGCCAAATCGCCAACCGCTCACGGAGTCCCGATGACACGTGACACCATCCTGAACGGTTCTGGAACTCCGCCCAACGCGCGGGTTTGGGTCCGGTATTACCCGCCCGGCGCAGATGCACGTAAACTTCGCCCCTGTCATCCACGCTAAGCCCGACCTGATCATGAAATTTGCCACCGCCCGACTCACCCGATGGTTCGTCCTCGCCGCGGGAATGGCCTTCAATGTTGCCGTGCCGGCTGCAACCACACCTGCCAAAGCCGAGGGCCCGGTTTATGCCGTGCTTTCGTTGATCGGCGACAAACTGGATGTGGTAGTGCCGGCCAAGAATCCCGACAACACGCCCGCGCAAAACGTGCATGAGTACCTGCCCATCGACAGCCCCATTTTTGACGATGCGGCGGTGGCAGCGGCGGCTGGTTCGGTGAAAAAGGCGGTACCGGCGGCGGAGCTGGCGCGGCTCAATGCCAATGCGGTGCTTTATGAAAAGCAGCGCACGCTGTTTGAGGAAAAAGGTGATGCGATCAGCATGCCGGACGCCATCCGTCAGGCACTGCGCGAACAGGGCGCCACGCATCTCGTGCTGATTACCAAACACAATGACGATGTGCTCAAAGGGTTCATCAACGCAGAGACCAGCGAAGGGAAGCTGGAGGGCCTTGGGTTTTACTTCGACCGCTCGCAGCCGGTGTATGGCGCGGACCGGAATATCGTCGCCTACGGCTCCATCGCGCCATTTGCGTGGCTGCGGGTGGCGGTGATCGATGTGCGCACCTCGCGTGTGCTGGCGCGGCAGAAGGTCACGGCTTCGACGCCGATCACCACGGCCAGCGGTGTGGCCGAGGGCACCACGCCCTGGAATGCGCTGTCGGGTGAGCAGAAAATGCGCGCCATCGACCGCTTGGTGCGCCGCGAGATCGGCCGCGCGGTTTCAGAGCTGATGCGGGTGCTGTAGGCACGTTTCTTTGTACCAATTGCGGTTGATTTGCGATGCCGCAAAGCGCGGCCGCTGATTGCGCCCACAATGGTCATGAGGCCGGCGGCAACCGCCGCGCCAAGGTCAACGAGTGGGAGCAATCATGGACGACGGATCTTTCTGTGTGGTGTTTCGCAAAAGCATGCCCACCGAGTATCACGAGGTGCTGGAAGGCTATCTGCACACGGTGCCGACCGAAGGCAACCAGGGACTGCTGTGCGCGTTCTGTTCCTCGGTGGTGGCGGTCGAGCCGTTCATTCAACTGCGGCTCACCCAGCCGGCCGGTGAAGGTCACATTCTTTCGGTGCGCATTCCATCGCACCTGGTGGTGGCCATCATTGACCAGCGGGCGTCGGAGAACCCGATCGGGTTTCAGGCGCGGGTGGATCGGCTGGGTGCCTGATC
>CAYSKY010000769.1:0-2009 GCA_964431425.1 uncultured Burkholderiales bacterium | reverse complement strand
AACGTGCACTCACTGGGCGGCAAGATCGAAATTGAGTCGATGCGTGGCGAAGGCACCGCCATGACCATCCGCCTGCCGCTGACGCTGGCCATCCTCGACGGCATGTCGATCCGTGTGGCCGACGAAACGTATATCCTGCCGCTGGCCAACATCGCCCAGTCGCTGCAGCCCGGCATGTCCGACATCAAAACCGTCAACGGCAGCCGGCTCGTGCAGGTGCGCGAGGAATACCTGCCGATCACCTCGCTGGCCGAACATTTCAATCTGCCGGAGTCAGCCGACCCGGAGCAGGAAATCCTGGTGGTGCTGGACGTTGACGACCGGCGCGCCGCGCTGCGGGTCGATGAACTACTGGGGCAACACCAGGTGGTTCTCAAAAGCCTGGAAGCCAACTTTCGCAAGATCAATGGCGTGAGCGGCGCCACCATCCTTGGCGACGGCCGGGTGGCATTGATTCTCGATGCCGCCTATCTGGTTTCAATCGCGCACTCGGTCAACGACGGTGCCGCCAACGCCCGTCTTGGAGCAATCTTTGCAGACTAGCGCCATTCACTACGACAGCGTACTGGCCCGCACCGAGACCGGCACGGCCAAGATGCGCGCCCGCTCCTCGGACCTCACGCCGAAACTTCGTTCGGTACTGTTCCTGATTGATGGACAAAGCACCTTTGGGCAGTTGCTCGACCGGGCCGGCAGCCTCAGCAACCTGCTCGAATCCCAGATTCGCGAATTGATAGCAAAGCAGCTGGTTGCCCCTTCGGTGCCCGCGGGCTCTGGTCGTGATGCAGCGGCGGTGGACTCCACCACGCCGGTGGCACCCCACCACCGCACCAAGGCGCAGGATCTGCCGCCGGTCGTGGCTGCCAAGATGCAGTTGCTGCTGCGGCTCGAAAGCACCCGCAGCGATGAAGTCGACCTGCTGGGCGCCGAACTGTTGGAGGCCAAGAACCTTCGCGAGCTCGCGTTTACCGCCAAGTCCGTCACCAACCGGCTGGCCATGTCGGTCGGCCTGGAGCGCAGCCAGCAATTCTGGCGCGATGCCAAGGAAATTCTGACGGCCTGGCGCGACATGTCCGCCAAGAATGGGTTGCAAGATGGCGAGGAGGCCGAATGAGCCGGCCCCTAGCCGGTGTGGAACCGAGCATCTCGCCCGCTGCTCTGGCGGAAGTCGAGTCGCTGGGCGCATCGTTCCGCACCTTCGAGTTTTCGGACGGTGACTTCCGGCGCCTTCAGCGAATGATTTTTGATTTTGCGGGCATTTCGCTGAACAGCAACAAGAAGCCCATGGCCTACAGCCGCCTCACCAAGCGTCTGCGGCAGCTGGGCCTCGACAGCTTTCGCGAGTACCTGGACTTTGTTGAATCAGCGGGCGCGGAGGAGCGCGTGCGCTTCATCAACGCTCTGACCACCAACCTGACCTATTTCTTCCGGGAGCCCCATCATTTCACCATCTTGGCCGATCACCTGAAGAAGGCCTACAAGGGCGAGCCCCTGACCGTCTGGAGCGCCGCCTGCTCCACCGGCGAGGAGCCCTACTCGATCGCAAGGTCCGTGGTGGAGGCGTTCGGCAGCGACCAGCCACCGGTGCGAATTATCGCCTCGGACCTGGATTCAGATGTATTGCGCGCGGCCGAACGCGGTGTCTACGCACTGGACAAAGTGTCCTCACTGCCGCCGCCGCAGCTGAAGCGCTTCTTCCTCAAGGGCAAGGGCGAGCAGTCGGGCTTCGCGCGCATCCGGCCGCAGTTGCTGCGAATGATCGAGTTCCGGCAGATCAACCTGGTGGAAGACGGCTGGGATATCCAGGGCCCGCTGGCGGCGATTTTCTGCCGAAACGTGATGATCTATTTCAACAAGGAAACACAGACGCGGGTGCTGGAACGCTTCGCGCCCCTGCTGCGGCCCGACGGGCTGTTGTTTGCCGGCCATTCCGAAAATTTCTTTTACAACGCCCGCGATACCTTCCGCATCCGTGGCAAGACGGTTTACGAGCTGGCATAGGCATGGAT
>CAYSKY010000768.1:0-2013 GCA_964431425.1 uncultured Burkholderiales bacterium | reverse complement strand
GGGTGCGCCAGTAGGCCACCGCGGCAGCCCAGTCGTCCCCGGTGGGCGCGTGCGGCCGGCCTTCGAGGTAGTCGAAGGTCGTCTGGTCGGGGGCGACCAGGCCGACCCGCGCACCGGCCTCGATGGACATGTTGCACAGGGTCATCCGGCCCTCCATCGAGAGCGCACGGATGGCGGAACCCGCAAATTCAATCGCGTAGCCCGTGCCGCCCGCCGTACCGATCTTGCCGATCACAGCCAGCACGATGTCCTTCGCCGCCACGCCCGGCCCGACGCGGCCTTCGACACGGATCAGGAGTGACTTTGATTTTTTGGCCACCAGGCATTGCGTCGCCATGACGTGTTCAACCTCACTGGTGCCAATGCCGAATGCCAGGGCCGCGAAGGCACCATGGGTGGCGGTGTGCGAATCGCCGCAGACCACAGTCATTCCAGGCAACGTCGCCCCCTGTTCTGGACCGACCACATGGACAATGCCCTGGCGCGCGTCGTTCATGCCGAAATAGTCGGGCACGCCGAACTTGTCGATATTCTTGTCCAGCGTTTCGATCTGCAACCGCGAGACCGGATCGCTGATGCCCTCCGCACGGGAGGTGGTCGGGACATTGTGATCGGCCGTGGCCAGAATGGACTTCAGGCGCCAGACCTTGCGCCCGGCCAGTTCAAGGCCTTCAAAAGCCTGCGGGCTGGTGACCTCGTGTACCAGATGGCGGTCAATGTAAATCAGCGCCGTACCATCGGATTCATGGTGAACCAGGTGGGCGTCCCAGAGTTTGTCGTACAGCGTTTGCGCCATGGCTTTCTACGGTTGCAGCGAAGCCTTTGATTATACAAGCTGCGTTGTGCGCCGCACCAAAGCGGCGCAGGCTATGCCTCAGAAAGCGGCCTGTATTGAAAAGTAGGTACCGCGCTGGTTTTGCTTGTCGGCGACCTGACCCAGCCGCGCATGCGCCAGGGTGAGCGAAGCGTGCTTGTTCAGGAACCAGGCGACGAAGATGTCGGCGAAATCGTCTTCGCGGAATACGCCGAGATTGTCGGGCTTGCTGCGGTACTCCACCCCGACCGCGATGCCGTCGCTGAGCAGCAGTGCCGCCGAGGTTTCAAGTTCCCACTGGTAACGGTCGCGCCTGTCGCCGCCAAACCCGAGCAAGCCCATCTGATTGGCACGGGTACCGCGCAGCGTGACGTTGACGAGAGCGTTGCGGCCGGCGAGTGCCGCCAGATAGAGCTTGGTGGCCGAAAGGTAAACATCCAGACCGCTGTCCCGGCGTGCCCCCAGGGCAGTCGGGATCAGCATGTCGCGATTCTTCTTGTATTGCAGCCCCGCCGACACCTGCGGCAGCCAGTCGTCCTGGTCATAGACCGCGTCGCCCAGCAATTTAATTTTGGCCCCGATGATGTCCTGTCTGATCGAGCGGCCCGGCACCGTTGAGCCCAACCCGAGCAACTGGCGCGACAGCGACAATTCCAGGCGATCGTGAATGCCGACCGCCACACCAGAGCTTTTGAGTTGAAAGTCATCGATCGCGATGTTGGTGTGGAACGCCGTGACGCCGATCTGGTCGCGCGTCCCGTAGCCGCCGATCACCGCCCATGGCACCAGTCCGCCGCCCGCCGCACCTTCCAACTGGCTGACGCCACCGGTCGCGAGCAGGCGATCACCCGCGCACACGGTGCCGGACACGGACATCAACAGCAGCGCGGCCAGGCCGGCGGTGCGGATGACGTTCAGCACGCTACGCGCGGCTTTGTAAATGGTTGTTGTTGGACTCATATTGCAACGCCCGCACGGCCGGCAAGTGACCGGCGCCGCCATGTTAAGCTGGTTTTCGTCCGCCGCCATTTGAGCCTGCATGAGCATGCGCCTGATCCATACCCTCGCCGCGTCTACACCCTTTGGCGTACCGGCCCGCTGGTGGGCGTGCCTGGCCGCCACCTCGCTGCTGCTGGCCGTCCATCCCGCCCACGCCGCCTCTGCCGATTCGCTCTATGCGCGACTGGGCGGCGAGGCCG
>CAYSKY010000767.1:0-2015 GCA_964431425.1 uncultured Burkholderiales bacterium | reverse complement strand
TGGCGTTGGGGGTGCGCACGGTATAGCTGTTCTTGTTGTACTTGCCGATCCACCCGGTCAGCGAACGGAAGCCGCCCTCCAGCAGCCCGAACACGCCGGTGTCGGTGGTCTCGCCCTTGGCCTGGTATTTCACAATCCGCATCTTGGTGGACGGTCGCACCGAGATGTAACCGCCATCCTCCATGTCCAGATGCAGCTCGCCGTCCTTGCCGGTGACGATGCTGTCGCCCTCGACGATGGCATCGCCCACGGCAACCTGTCGGCGTTTCTTGTCGGCGCCGAACACGGTGACTTCGCCTTCCACCAGCGACACCTTGGCGGCGCGGTTGACCTCGACGGTCTTTTCCGGCGCGGCAGCTGGTGTCGATACCGCAGGTGGTGTTGCGGCAGGTGCAGTGGCCGCCTTCGGCGCGTTCTGAGCAGCAGCGGTCAGGGAAACGGCCGCCAGCAGCAGGCCGAGTGAGGTAAACGGGGATCGATTGATTTTCATGCGCAAAGGTTACGCAAACTTGCGCTGATCCTCAATCACCTTGCCATCGTTGGGCAGCGCACCGGCGGGCACGGTCTTGACGTCCCCTCTGAGTTTGGTGATGTCGCGGATGGTGTCGCCGATGGTGCCGGCGTTGATTTCGCCACCGCACTCGCAGAGCAGCTGCATGGCATCGTTGCCCTCGACATGCTGCACCACCAGCCGCGCCTTCCGGATCTCCGGGTGGCGCCTCACAATGTCGGCCACCTGGTGCGGATGCACGAACATCCCGCGCACCTTGGTCGTCTGGTCAGCGCGGCCCATCCAGCCCTTGATGCGCAGGTTGGTACGGCCGCAGGGCGAAATGCCGGGCAGCACGGCCGAAAGGTCGCCGGTTGCAAATCGCACCAGCGGATAGTCGCGGTTGAAGGTGGTCACGACCACTTCGCCTACTTCGCCAGCCGCCACCGGATCGCCGGTACCCGGGCGCACGATTTCCACCAGCTGGTGTTCGGCCACAACGAGGCCTTCGCGCGCTGGCGTTTCGTAGGCAATCATGCCCAGGTCCGCGGAACCATAGGCCTGGTAGGCGTCGATGCCGCGCCCCGCAAGCATGTCGCGCACCGCCGGCAGAAAGGCTTCTCCCGATACCAGCGCACGTCGCAACGAGCTCACGTCGGCGCCCGATTCATCGGCCTTTTCCAGCAGCAGTTTCAGGAACGACGGCGTGCCGACATAGCCATCCGGCCGCAGCGCGGTGATGGCCGCCACCTGCATTTCGGTCTGCCCCACGCCGCCCGGAATCACCGCGCAGCCCAGCGCGTGCGCGCCGGTTTCGAACATGGAACCGGCCGGCGTCAGGTGATAGGAAAACGTGTTGTGAACAATGTCGCCGGCGCGAAATCCGGCGGCGAACAGGACCCGCGCCGTGCCCCAGAAATCCGCACTCCGCCCTTCGGGGTCATAAATGGGACCGGGCGAGACGAACAGCCGCGCGAGCCTGCCTGGCAGCGTGGCGGTCAACCCGCCGAACGGCATCTGTGCCTGCTGCAGCGCATGCAGGTCCGATTTGCGGGTCACCGGCAACGCGGCGAGCGCGTCCCGGCTGGTGATGCCGGCCACATCCACATCGGCCAGCAGCCGCCCGAAATACGCGGTATTGCGCTTGGCGTGCTCCAACTGTTGCGGAAGGGCTGCCATCAGTTCGCGCTCGCGCGCGTCCGGATCGCGCGTCTCCAGCGCGTCGTAATGCTCGTTCGTATTCATGTTGTCCCTCGCGGGTCTGTTCGTGTTGCGCGGCTTTGTGTTGGGGCGCGTTCAGGCCAGCCAGCGTTTACGGCGGCGGTAGTGCTTCACATCGCGGAAGGACTTGCGACCCGCTTTGGAAATGCCGAGGTAAAACTCCTTCACGTCCTCGTTGTCCGAAAGGCTGGCCGAAGCGCCTTCCATTACCACCCGGCCGTGTTCGTGGATGTAGCCAAATTCGGCGTAGGGCAGCCCCCCCCTGGTGTTCTGGTCGGCCAGCAGTAAGCTCACGCGTTCGGTT
>CAYSKY010000766.1:0-2016 GCA_964431425.1 uncultured Burkholderiales bacterium | reverse complement strand
CGACCCGGGCAGCGAGGCCAGGCCGATGATGGAGCCCAGCACCAGCCCGCTGCTATTGAGCAGGTTGAATTTGCTGAACAGCGCCGCACGGGTGATATCCACCGCGATGGTCACCAGCGCGTCGGTGGCGATCACCACCGTGCCGGTGAGCCCGGCGCCCAGCAGCAGCGAAATCAGCACCACCCCCATGCCGGAGGCGATGCCATTGAGAAAGCCGAACAGGCCGCCCCCCACCACCAGCCCGCGCGTACTCAGGTGAAGATTGTGCGCCGCCAGATAGCGACGCGCCGGAAGCGCCAGCAGCACCACGATGCCGATGACCACGGCCAGCGGCGCGGGATCGAGTTTTTCATAAAGGAATGTGGCGCCGACCAGGAACAGCAACGCCGGCGGCAGCACCCGCTTCACCACTCCCACATCGAAATCACGCCGGTAAAACCAGAAGCGCCCGCAGTTGATGATGATCCCGGCGAACGCCAGCACCGGCACCACCGCCTTGATGCCCAGCACCGGCGTGAGCGTGGCGGTGAGCATGATGCCGGTGCCGAACCCGCCCATGCCGCCGATGATGGCGGAAAAGAAAGCGACGGCAACAACAATAGCGAGCAGGTTCAGGGAAAGGTCCACGCCCCATGATATCGGACCCCTTTGCCCGTTTCGCATCGCTACAAAACCGCCCGCCGCCATCACGCATAATCTCGTCTGCAAATTCGCCCTGCCAACCTATCCCGCCATGTCCCTGAAACCCGTTTCCGCCCTGCTCGCCTGCCTGGCATTCCTCTCCGGTTGCGCTGCCGTCGATCCCTACAACCTGATGGGCCGCCAGCGCGCCGCCAACCCGGTGGCCAATGTGCCCGTGCCCACCGTAGACGACAACTGGCGCCGCGAAGCGCTGGAGGTGGTGTGGAACACCATCAACGACAAGTACTACGACCCGAAGCTCAACGGCGTGGACTGGAAGGCGGCGCGTGCACGCTATGAGCCGCAACTGGCTGCGGCCGCCAGCGACGACCAGTACTGGGAGTTGCTCGACAAGATGGCGGGCGAGTTGAAGGATTCGCACACCCGCGTGGAATCGCCCAAGCAGGTGGCGCAGCAAAAGGCCCAGGAATCGCATTCGCTGGGACTGGGCTTCATCGAGTCCGAGGGCCAGTTGCTGCTCACCAGTGTGCATCCCGAATCAGACGCCTGGTGGGCCGGCGTGCGTGCCGGTATGACCATCAAGAACATCGACGGCAAACCGGCGCTGGCCCATTACCGTGAACTGGTGGCGGCGGCACGGGAATCCTCAACCCCTTGGGCGCGCACCCGCGGCGCGCTGCGCAAGATCGTTGGCGGCGATGTCGGTACCAAGTCGGCCATGACCTTTGTGCGCACCGATAGCAGCGAGATCGACGTGACCATGACCCGCCGCAAGTTCCGCGCCGTGCCGGACATGTCGCATCGCGTGCTGCCCTCGGGCTTCGGCTATGTGCGCTTTTCCGGATTCAACCCCGCCCTGCAATCGGGCATCATCGACGCCATTGACAGCCTCAAGGACACGCCCGGCCTGATCCTGGACCTGCTAAACAACGGCGGCGGCTCGGCGGACATGGCGGCCAAAATCATGGCGCGCTTTTTTGCCGACGACCAGAAAGGCGTCAAGCTGCTCACCCGCACAGGCAAGCCGGTGTCGATCTTTTTCATCGACGTGATGAAGATGGAGCCGGAAATCAAAGGCATCAAGGAAAAGGCCTACACCAAGCCACTGGTGATCCTGACCAACAACAACAGCGCTTCTGCGTCGGAAGTCTTGTCAGGGGCATTGCAGGACGGTGGTCGCGCCACCATCGTCGGCCAGCGCACCTGCGGTTGCCTGTTAGGTTACCTGGGCTACGCCGACTTACCCGGTGGCGGGCAGATGGCCTACAGTGAACTGGGCTTTGTCACCCGCAGCGGCAAACGCATCGAAGGCGAAGGCGTGATCCCGGACGTTGAAGTGAAATTGGCGGTGCAGGACTACGTGCTGAACCGCGA
>CAYSKY010000765.1:0-2022 GCA_964431425.1 uncultured Burkholderiales bacterium | reverse complement strand
TGCTCGAACTCGGCGAGGACTACATGCGTGCCGGCCTGCTTGATCGGACGGTAGACCACTTCATCCACATTGCCTTCGAAGCGTCCTTCCTTCAGTCCCCACCAGTTCGGGTTTTTCTTCAAAACCGTTTTCACGTCCGGCTCGCGCGAGACCAGCACGAAGGGCCCCGTACCCATGGCGTTTCGCACGGCAAAGGTTTCTTCCTTGGCTTTGTAGTCCTGCGGCTTCTCGATCTTGTTCTTGATGCACCAGGCCTTGGACATCATGAAAATGTTGCCGGCGCTGATCATGTCGAGAAGCACCGGATTCGGCACCGGTGTGGTCAGTTCGACCGTGTAATCGTCAATCTTGCGTGGCTTGCCGAGCGCGTTGCCGTAGACCTTCATGTTCGAGGTGTCGGCCTGCGAGCGGAGGATGGAAAACACCACGTCATCGGCTGTGAAATTCGAACCGTCGTGCCATTTCACGCCCTGGCGCAGCTTGAACACCCAGACCGTGGGTGAGGTCTGCTTCCACTCTGTCGCCAGCGAGGCAATGGGCTTCATGGTCTTGTCGCGGGACAGCAACTGCTCGTAGATCTGCCCGTTGAACTGGTTGTTGAACGACTCGTTTTGCGCATGCGGATCGTGGGTCGCCACGTCCCCCTGGCTGGACCAGCGCAGGGTGGCGGCGGAGCTGCCGAGGGGGGCAGCGCCCAGCACAAGTGTAAAAAGCAGGAACGAAAGACGCGATGACTTCATGAAGACAACTCCGGTGATCGGGGTGATGGGACGCCTTCGAATCATAAGTCGGCGATCGCTACGACGGGGAATTTTTAGGTAACCTAGTTGCATGAAACCCACACCGCCCGCCTCGCGCTATCGAATTTTTCCGGTCAATCCTGCCGCCCATTTGTTTGAGGTTTCCCTGGAAATCGCCGACCCGGACCCCGCGGGCCAGCGCTTCATGTTGCCAACGTGGGTGCCCGGTAGCTACATGGTTCGCGAGTTTGCACGGCACATCGTCGACATCCGCGCTTACTGTGCGGGGGAGCCCGTCAGCATCACCAAGATCGACAAGGCCACCTGGCGAACCGCCCCCGTCGCCGGGCCGGTGACGGTTACTTATCAGATCTATGCGTGGGACCTCTCGGTGCGGGCGGCCCACCTGGATGAAACGCATGGCTTTTTCAACGGCACCAGCGTATTCCTGCTCGCAGCCGGTCGCGAGGGCCGCGCCTGCGAAGTGGAGATCCTGCCGCCGGCAGGCGATCGCTATGCCGGCTGGCGGGTGGCAACTGCGCTGTCATCCCTCGACCCGCCCGCCGCGAACGCGGCGCCCAAATCGTTTGGCCGCTACCGGGCCGCCGACTACGACGAACTGATCGACCACCCGGTGGAAATGGGCGCCTTTACCCATGGCACCTTCGAGGCCTGCGGCGTGACGCACCACATCGCCATCACCGGCCGCCATCGCGCCGACATGAGCCGGCTGTGTGCCGACCTCAAGCGCATCTGCGAGTGGCAAATAAAGTTGTTTGAACCGGAAACCGCCGCCGCACCGATGCGCGAGTACTGGTTTCTGGTCATGGCGGTGGGCGATGGTTACGGCGGGCTGGAGCATCGCGCTTCCACCGCGCTCATCTGTAACCGCGACGACCTGCCCTCCGCGCTGCAAGCCAGCGAGAAAAAGATCGGCAATGGTTACCGGCGCTTCCTGGGGCTCGCCTCACACGAGTATTTCCACACCTGGAATGTGAAGCGCATCAAGCCGGCCGCCTTTATCCCCTACGACCTGACCCGCGAAAACTACACGCGGCAATTGTGGTTCTTTGAAGGAGTCACCAGCTACTACGACGATCTCGCGCTGGTGCGCATCGGCCTGATCGACCACCTCGCATATCTGGAGATGATTGCCGAGAACATCGGCCGCGTGACCTCGCAGGCCGGGCGCCTCAAGCAAAGCGTGGCCGAATCGAGCTTTGATGCCTGGGTGAAGTACTACCGGCAGGACGAAAACTCACCCAACGCCATCGTCAGCTAC
>CAYSKY010000764.1:0-2026 GCA_964431425.1 uncultured Burkholderiales bacterium | reverse complement strand
CGGGTGAACACCCTCCTTGACCGGCAGGATCGCGTGATACGCCATGCGCGATTCGCCACCCCATACCGCCACGTCGCCATGCACGAGCGGCAGGCGCTGCATTTTGCCGGTGCGTTGCAATCCGCCGAACTGGAACACGGCGGGCAAGCCCAACGAGACCGACACGATGGGGCGCGCCATGTCGCGTTCATTCTTGTCCTGATGCGCCGTCACCCGTGTGCCCGGCGCGTAGCGGTTCACGAGGCACGCATCGGCGATGAAGCCGGGGTAACCCGCTTCACGTGCGGCGGATTCCGCCAGCGCCAGAAACGAGGCGGGCATCGGCGGCCAGGGCTTGCCGGATTTCGGGTCCAGCGGCGCATAGTGGTAGCCGCGCCGGTCGCTGGTCCAGCCCAGCGCCCCGCAATTGGTGATGGCCACCGACATGCGAAAGCCGCCGGGCGTGATCATGTGGCGCAGCGGCGCGGCGGCCACGATGTTGGTCACGTCCTGCAGCAGTTGGTCTGCCACCGGTAATGCGAACCCGCGCAAAAGCATGGCGCCCGGCGCGAAGGCTTCGCGGACGGGCGCTTCGGGTTCTTCAAACAGCGGCCGTGAAGCGGGCAAGCTCACCCGGCCGCCTCGCGTTCCAGCAGCGTGCGCTTGCGCTCCACACCCCAACGATAGCCGGCCAGATTGCCGTCGGTGCGCACCACGCGGTGACAGGGAATGGCCACGGCGATGGCATTGGCTGCGCAAGCCGAGGCCACCGCGCGGATCGACTTGGGAGCGCCGATGAGTGCTGCGACTTCGGTGTAGGTCATGGTTTTGCCGGGCGGGATGGCGCGCAGCGCCTGCCACACGCGTTGCTGGAAAGCGGTGCCGCGTACATCCAGCGGCAGGTTGAGGCCGAGCCTGGGTGCTTCGACAAATCCCACCACCGTGGCCACCAGTTTTTCAAACGCGGCATCGGCACCGATGAGCGTGGCCTTGGGGAAACGATCCTGCAGGTCGCGCGCCAGCGCATCCGGGTCATCACCGATGAGGATGGCGCAGACGCCGCGCTCGCTCTGCGCGACCAGGATGGCGCCCAGCGAACACTGGCCGATGGCGAAGTGAATGGTGGTGTTGGTGCCGCCCTCGCGAAAGCGCGAGGCCGTCATGCCCAGCACCTGGTCGGCCTCCTCGTAGAAACGGCTGCTGGACTGGTAGCCGGCGTCGTACACGGCGTCGGTCACGGATTCGGCGCGCGGCAGTTCGGCGCGCATGCGCCGGGCGCGATGCGCAGCGGCATAGGCGCGGGGAGTCACACCGGTGACGGATTTGAATAGCCGATGCAAATGAAAACTGCTGAAGCCGGCGCGCGCGGCCAGTTCGTCCAGCGTCGGTGCGTGATCGGCGGATTCAATGAAGCGGCAGAGTTCGGCAATGACCGCCGCGTGTTGCGAGGCCAGCGCGTCGCTGTCCGGTTTGCAGCGCTTGCAGGGGCGAAAGCCGGCGGCGGCGGCATCTCTTGCCGACAAATGAAACGCCACGTTCTCCGGGCGCGGGGTACGGGCACCGCAACTGGGGCGGCAGAACACGCCAGTGGTCTTCACGGAATAGAAAAACGCGCCGTCGGCAGACTTGTCACGCGCCACCACCTGCGCCCAGCGAGGGTCGTTGAGGGTGGCGGCGGCGCGCATTTCCAGTTTGGTGGCCATGTTCATGATTTTCCTTCATTCGGGGATCGGCGATGAAGGAAGTGTAGGCAGCCGGCCTGTGGCGGACACTCCGGCGCTTGCTTTTGAATTCGGAATCCCGGTTGGTGCGGATTTGAGCCGCAGGCCGAGCACCGGCAATGAAAAGCCCCGCTAAAAGCGGGGCCCTGAGCCTGACACAACGTTCGGGAGCGCAGGCCGACCTAGCGATCGCGCCCCTTCTTTTCCTTGTCGTTGCCTTTCTCGCCATCGTTGCCCTTGTCGTTCGCCTGATCTTTTTCCTTGCGATCATTGGCGCGGGCCGGTGGCTTGGCAACCGGTGGGGCTGGAGCGCCCTGGGGTGGATT
>CAYSKY010000763.1:0-2030 GCA_964431425.1 uncultured Burkholderiales bacterium | reverse complement strand
GTGCTGATCATGCCGTCGTATTCGGCGGTGTGGGCGAATGCTTTCTTGGCCAGCGTGAAGCGTGTGTTGTGGCTGATGGCGCCGTGGTGCGTGGTCATTTCTTCCATCAGGCAGCGATAGTCGTGCGTGTCGGTCACGATGGCCACGAACGGGTAGTTCTTGGCCGAGGCGCGCACCATGGCCGGACCGCCGATGTCGATGTTCTCCACCGCGTCGTCCAGCGTCACGTCCGGCTTGGCAATGGTGGCAGCGAAGGGATAGAGGTTCACCACCACCATGTCGATGGCGGGGATGTCGTGCTTCTTCATGGCCTCGGCGTGGTGCGCAAGATCGCGGCGGGCGAGGATGCCGCCATGTACGCGCGGATGCAGCGTCTTCACACGGCCGTCCATCATTTCCGGAAAGCCGGTGTATTCGCCCACCTCGGTGACCTTGATGCCGTTCTCGGCGAGGAGCTTGGCGGTCCCGCCCGTGGAGAGGATCTGTACCTTGTGTTTGGCGAGGAACTGGGCAAATTCCACAACGCCGGTTTTGTCGGACACGCTGATGAGTGCGCGCTGGATGGGGATCAGGTTGGTAGACATGGTGTTTGTCGATCAGAGGGTGATTCGGCGTTTGTAACGACTGAGGCGGGGGGAGGGCGGGACGACGAAGACCGGGGTAGTGAGCAGCGAAATCCGGCGCGATGGGGCTTCCCGCGCGCCGCTAAACCTATTCGATGCCGTGCTGATTGAGTTTCTTGCGAAGTGTGTTGCGATTGAGGCCGAGCATTTCCGCGGCGCGGGTCTGGTTGCCTTCGGCGTGGTGAAGCACCACTTCCAGCAGTGGACGCTCGACGTTGGCCACCACCATGTCGTAAATATTGGTGACGCCCTCGCCGTCCAGATCCTTGAAGTACTGCCGCATCATCTTGCGGACGCATGCGGAGAGTTCACTGTCGCGGTTGTCACGTACTTCACGCTGAATATTCATAAGCGGGTGTTCCTTGTTCTGCTTCTTGTTATTGTCGTGCCGCCTTTTCCGGCTGGCATTATTCCCTTGACTGCAATGTCTAGGCGGCGCGCCGCCCTGCAGCCTCTTCCCCATCCATTAATCCGGCAAAGAATCGATCAAGCGCCGCCAGTTGCGCACCTGCATCCTCGATGCCGTTCATCACATGCCGGAAGTACGATCCACCCGGCAAGCCGGCCAGATACCAGCCGATGTGTTTGCGTGCGACGCGAACTCCTTTGACCGCGCCATAAAACTGGTGCAGTTCCTGCAAATGCTGCGAAGCGATGGCGTGAATCTCGGCATAGCCGGGCCCGGGTAGCAGCCGGCCGGTTTCCAGGAAATGCACCACCTCACGGAAAATCCACGGCCTGCCTTGCGCGGCGCGTCCGATCATAACGGCGTCACAGCCAGTGTAGGCCAGCACTTCTCGCGCCTTTTGCGGTGAATCAATATCGCCGTTGGCCACCACGGGAATGCGAACGGTTTGCTTTACCGCGCGGATGGTGTCGTATTCCGCAGCTCCCTCATATAAATCGCTGCGGGTGCGGCCGTGCACAGCCAGCGACTGAATACCGCTTTGCTCGGCGATGCGGGCGATGGCCAGCGCGTTCTTGTGATCACGATCCCAGCCGGTTCTGATCTTCAGGGTGACCGGCACATTGACCGCGCCGACCACAGCCTCGAGGATGCGCGCCACCAGCAGTTCATCGCGCATCAGCGCCGAACCGGCGTCCACCTTGCAAACCTTCTTGGCCGGGCAGCCCATGTTGATATCGATAATGTGCGCGCCGCGATCCACGTTGTAACGCGCGGCCTCGGCCATCATTTCCGGCGCCGCACCGGCGATCTGCACCACGATGGGATCGACCTCGCCACGATGGTCGCCGCGGCGCAGCGACTTTTCTGTCGCCCACAGGCGACTGTCGGAGGCCACCATCTCGCTCACCGCCATGCCGGCGCCGAGCCGCTTGCAGAGCATACGAAACGGCCGGTCGGTCACACCCGCCATGGGGGCGACGAACAAGGAATTCGGCAGC
>CAYSKY010000762.1:0-2036 GCA_964431425.1 uncultured Burkholderiales bacterium | reverse complement strand
GACCTGGCGCGGCGTTTCAGGCATTTTCGGCCTGCGAGGCGCGTGGATGCTGGGGTTTAGATTTGCTCTGTGCGGTGCCGACTGGCGGCATCAGAACGCGATGGTGCGCAGCGCGGCGCACCAAACCTCGGGAATTCCGCTGTCCCTCGAGAAGGCGCTACTCGTCCTCTGTGCTGTTCCAGAGTTCCTCGGAAAATCCCAGGTTCATCGCCGCAATCATTTCTTGCGGGTTCAATTCATTCCACTCCTTGTCGGCGCTGGATGGCGCGTTGTTGCCATCCCATTTGTCCTGTCGCCAGCCGAGAATGGTCCAAAGCTCCTTTTCTCTGCTGCTCATATCTGCCCACGACAATTCTTCCCAGATTCCGGGATTCCCTTGCATGTCTCGGACTTCCATCGCTGCCTCCTGTGGAATATTTCGCCTAGAACTTAAGCCGGCATCATCTTGAACTTCAGTACTGACACGATATTACAGCCAAAGAATGCCGCGAGAGTCGCCGCATTCACTTGGCTCCCGTCACTTGTAACGATGGCGAACCGCGTCATCGCACCTTGACGACCACCTTGCCTTTTGCGCGCCCTGTTTCGACATAGGCCATGGCCGCCCTGGTCGATTCAAACGGCAAGACGCGATCGACGACGGGGCGTATCGCCCCCGCCTCAATAAGGGAGGCGATCTGTCGCAACTGATCCCCGCTGGCCCTCATGAACAGAAACGAATAATCGACCTGATGACGCCTGGCCAGCCTTCTGATCCTGAAGCTGAGCAGCGACATCACCAGTTCAAGCATCCGGCCCAATCTAAGGTCCCGCGCGAACGAGGGGTCTGGCGGCCCGGAGATCGATATCAGCTTTCCGCCGGGTTTGAGCACCTGGAGGGACTTTGTCAGTGTCTCGCCGTCGAGACTGTTCAGGACCACGTCGACATCGCGCAGGACTTTTTCGAAATGCTCCTTCTTGTAGTCGATCACAATGTCTGCGCCGAGACTCTTTGCCAGGTCCACGTTCGTCGTACTTGTGGTCGTCGCCACTTCAGCACCGATATGTTTCGCAAGCTGAATGGCAAAGGTGCCGACCCCACCAGCGCCCGCATGGATCAGGACTTTCTGCCCGCGCTTCAATTGCGCGATGTCAACGAGCGCTTGCCACGCGGTGAGTCCCACGAGCGGAATCGAAGCCGCCTCCTCCATCGTGAGGCCGGCGGGTTTGATCGCCACGTCATCTTCGTTTACGGCGATGAACTCCGCGAAAGTCCCGATCCGGTCTTTGGCAGGTCGCGCATAGACTTCGTCGCCCGGCTTGAAGCGCTGCACACGCGCCCCCACCCGGACCACGACGCCTGCAAACTCGTTACCGAGGATGAGCGGCAACTGATAGGGCAAGATCAATTTGAATTCGCCGTTTCTGATTTTGGAATCCAGCGGGTTCACCCCCGCAGCGTGGATCTGGACCAGGACATCGTCGTCCTGCACTTCCGGCAGCGGTACGTCGCAGGACCGCATGCGATCTTCACGCCCGTAGCGATCAACGACAAACGCCTTTATGTTGCTTCTACTTTTTCCTGGGTTCATCGCATTACTTCCCAAGAGCAGGTGTACGAGACAGGGGTGCCGGCAACGTATCCAGCCGCAGATCCTTGCGAATGCCCGCATCCAGCATTCCCACCGGTGCGAACCGGCGAAGCAATCGCAAACGGTTCGCCAGCCCGCCGGCCGCGTAACGGAGCTTTGGCCGGGCGGCGCCGGCCGCTTCCAGCACGACATCGGCCACGACCGTCGGCTCATCGGCCGTTGACATCACTTGCCCGAGCACCTTTTCAAGCAGCGCACGCACATCACGATATTCATCGAGCTTCGAGTCCGGAGCGATGAAGTTCGCGTCGAAACTGGTCTTGGTATAGGCGGGCTCGATGACCGAAACCCGGATGCCCCTTGTGCGCAATTCGTGATCGAGCGACTCCGAATAGCCCGCCACCGCATGCTTTGTGGCGGCATAGAGCGCGCTGAATGGCATCGGCAGGAACCCCAGCACCGAGC
>CAYSKY010000761.1:0-2037 GCA_964431425.1 uncultured Burkholderiales bacterium | reverse complement strand
GCTCTGGCGTGCTATCGGATACAATGACCGTGATAAGGATAGAGACGGATACGGAAGCATAGAGAAGGCTCCGCACGCCAACATCGGGCGATCTATTGCTGCGAGATATTTTTCCATTTCACCGAGAATGAGACGGGCACGCCGAAATCACCGCCACTAGAAGCGGAGAATTCCGCCGCATGCGGCGGAATTTGCGCGCGAATCACCCACTTCGCCAAACGCTCGCACCTGGGCACCTCCAACAACCCCTCGACATTTGCGGCCTGATTTGATTCAGTCTTCCTGGCGGGAGACAGCGATGCGTCAGGCGATTCAGCGGTTGTGAATGCCACAACTGTCGCGGCCGACGACGGCGATGCGTGATAATCGCGCCGCAGGAATTGTTGGGGGTAATTGCTGAGGTTGTCAGCCCAATACTCATTACAGACTTCACCTCAAAAAATTTCTAGCGGCAACCGCGCACTGCGCGGCACCGTCTGGTGCGCTCGAAGAAACTGGCCGCTGCGTCGCCGAGTTGGCTTGCCGGGTGCGCCCGGCAATAAGTCAGAACATCACGTGCAATGCCCTCGGGACCTGCAAATGGACGATGCCATGCATTCGGCGCGGTCGCGCGACCGGCGAGATAGCCCATCACCCATTGCAGCGACGCCGGATCGGCGATGCCATTCGGACCGGCCTGCTGGATGAAGCTGGCGCAAGTCTTTGCGCCAGCGCCGGTCACATATTGCTGAGACGACCACTCGTGGCTTGCACTGACGGAGCACGGGATGCCCGCCAGAATAATCGCCAGGATGCGTTTTGAAAGATTCATCTGGCAGCCCTTCCAGCGATTGAACTGAGTAATGGATCGACCGCCTAAACGCTGTTTTCACTTCGTATTCCGGGCGCGATCAGCTCTTTCTAAAACGAAATCGTCTTGTTCACGGGTTGAAAATCTATGCCATTGTCGGAGATTGACTCCAACAAGAACGCGCCGCGACTGCTGGTGGTCTTCTGGCGAACCAGTTGCCCCCGAGCCGCCTTCCATTTACTGATTCCATCCCGTTTCAGGTTAACATTCACAGGAAGGTTAATCGGGAGGTTGTTATCGACAACTATATCAATATTAGCGCTGTAAATCTTGCCTGATCTTTCATCCCTTGTCGGAACACTTGTGCTGACGGTAATCAAGTTGTTTGGCGGCACCCGTCTGGTGTTGGCGCTGGTGTTTCCGTTCAGGCGAACGGGCGGCTGCGGGTTGGCGGAGAGGCGCCCTTGCAGCGGTGGGGGGAGGGGTTTGTCGTATTGCGAATCGTAGCGCCCGTCCGATGGGACTGCCGGTCTGCCAACGTTCCGGTTCGTTGCCACTCCTCCCTGAAGCACCGTGCCGCTGCCGCCTGGTGTGTTATAGCCAGCGCAGGCACTGCTCCCCAGCGGCTGACCCTGGCCGTATTGGGTATTACAGTCCTGCGCCTGCGCAATTATCCCAATGCATGCCGGTTCGCGGCGATTGTCATTGCAGTAGCCGGTAGCGCGGTCGGACAGGCAAGAGGGAAAACCACCGAAGTTGCCTTTCTGCTGGTAGACCGTGCCGCACCTGCCCACTAACGCTGCGTCGTCCTGTCGGCGCATGGCGGCCAGTTCGGGATCAGAATCACCCCGGCCTGTTGACCGGCCACTGTCATAGCCTGGTCTTTCACCATAGGTTCCGCCGCTGTTTGATCCAGCAGGAGGGCGCCCGCCCGCCGAGCTGGCGAAATAGTCGTTGGTCACATCGTCCACCATGGCAACCTTGGCATTATCGATGAACATCACCAGCGCGTTGGGTTTGCCCCGGCAAACACCCGTATGTTCGACCAGCCCCCTGGCCTCCAGCGCGCCGCCAAGTTGGCCACTAGCAGTGCCCGAGGTCCGATAATCGAAAACCCTGGCCTGGGTTCCCGTCTCCTGCTCGATTCTGGCAATCTGGGGGTCACGGCAAGCCGCAGCATCGGTTTGCGCCGGTGCCGCTCTGGATGCGCTGAAAACGTCACCTCCACCTCGTGGCGGCGCGCTGAC
>CAYSKY010000760.1:932-2038 GCA_964431425.1 uncultured Burkholderiales bacterium | reverse complement strand
GTCATCGGCGGCATTGAAAAACTGCCGCCAGCCCGTTGATTCTGCCGCTCAATCAATGCCCGAATATTCCCGCTGGCGCGATCGTCTGCCCGCTCTCGGTGCCAACGCTGCGCTACGCGACTGGCTGCGTGAGCCAAACTCGCTGACGGCGCGCCTGCAGCGCCACGGCGCCTTCCGCCTCAAGCTGCTGCGCCAGCGCCTGCACTGCGCCAATGCGGATGAATCAGCCGTACTCGGCCTCAAGGCGCGAGCCCGCTGCCAGGTGCGCGAGGTGCTGCTGCATTGCGACGGTGTGCCGGTCGTCTTTGCCCACACCGTGCTGCCACTGCATCCGCGCGGCGTGCTCGGCCGCTGGCTGGCCGGCCTCGGCGGCCGCTCACTGGGTTCCCTGCTGTTTTCCCATCCCGGTTTTGTGCGCGGGCGCCTTGCCTATGCACGTATCGACCGGCGTCATCCGCTCCATGGGCGCGCCGCCGTAGCGCTGGGCGTATCGCCCCCCCACTTTTTCGCCCGCCGATGCCCCCACGATTTTGGCGGGCAACGCGTACTCGTGACCGAAGTTTTTGCGCCAGCAGTTATGGCGTTGCGACCGATGGCTGAAACCGAAATCCGAGGCCATTGATCGGTTGGTGTGCGGTGCGGTATTGATATAGCATGCTGCAACCGGACGTGCCGTATGTCTGAGGCCAAACGAAGTGGCCGCACAAATTTTGTCCCCTATAACAGTCTTTTGAGACGGTTTCGGTGTGTCGGTATGTTGGAGTTGTTATTCAGACACCCAGATTGCGTCTTTTAGGCAGGGCATGGGATTTAGGGCATACGTCCGATGTACAGATATCAATTCATAAACGGGCCCAGCGGGTCTGTTTAATAAACTGTTGGGCGTCTCGGCGCATATCCTAAAATGCACTCAAACATACGCGCTATCAGAATGGCATTTCTCCGAACATGGGCGAGACTAGCAATTGCTGTCTTCGCAATTTGTTCTGTAGCGGCTTGCGCCGTACCCGTACTTGAGCCTGCTACAACGTATAGGTTTGAGCTCGAAGGGGTCGCTGACGGCAAGCCGTTTTCATTTCAGCAGTACTACACGTGTTATCCGGTAG
>CAYSKY010000760.1:0-922 GCA_964431425.1 uncultured Burkholderiales bacterium | reverse complement strand
AAGTGCCGCCGACGGGAAATTCCACAAGCAATGGAGCGGGTCAGGTTCCGGTACACAGGTCGGGCGAGTTAGCGAAAATCTGTTCATCATTTACAACGCGTCGGGGTGCGATCCCGGCGCCTTGAAGAAGAGCGTCATCGCAACAGTGGATAGCGTTGAAGATCCGAAGACGCTTCACCTCTTTCGCTCTTCGTCAACGGAACCACTCGTGACGATTACGAAAGACCGCTCTATGCCAATAGAGGTTGGGAATGTGAGTCTCGGGCCACCAGTCGAGCAAATTCAGCTCAAGGAAACTTTGCGAGAGAACCAAAGAGGCTTCCAGCGCGTGACGGCGAAAATAATTCCATATGAAGTCGTAGCAACGAGTGACCAAGCGAAGGCGTATTTCGACAAACTGCAAGGTGTCGTATTAGCCGCACAACAAGATCGTGTTCCGGAGCGGCTTGTGTTTCCTTTTTATTCGCAGCGCGATTTCGCCAAGCTTCGTACCAGTAGTGACTACAAGAAAGACTTGGCTCCCACTTTTAACGGTGAAGCGTTTGTTCTGGACAACCTATCGATCCAATCTTCCGATGTCGTCTTTTACTCAACCCCAAATAACCGTGGGTCTAAGTCCCCGTGGGAAGACCCAAAGGCGCGAGTGCGCTATAGGAATGTGGAATTCGAAGTTCGGCGTGCGCAGGAAATTTATGACGCAGACCTAAGGGCAGTCATCGTCTTCTACAATGAACGTCGGACGTATCCGTGGCCAAGCCCTGAAGATGCGGACATCACGCGTAGTAACGCCCGAAGGGGGTGGTAACGTAGGCAGCGGTTCAAAGCAGCAAAAGCCTGCAATGCACTGGATCTGCTCAAGAAGCCACGCAGGCTTGTGATTTTGAACGTAGAAGGGCCGCTTTTCAAAGCGCCGGCTGTCGCC
>CAYSKY010000759.1:0-2046 GCA_964431425.1 uncultured Burkholderiales bacterium | reverse complement strand
TTCCATGGCCGCGTTCTCGACCGGCACCAGGCGCGTGAGCTTGTCGCGCGCGATCACAAAGCCGCCCGAGTGCTGCGACAGATGGCGCGGAAAACCGATCAGCGCATGGGTGAGCGCCAGCAAGGTCCGCATGTGGGTGTTATCCGGATCGAACCCGGCTTCGCGCAGGCGGTCGGCGGCGATGTTGCGACCGTCCCACCAGACGATGGCTTTCGACAGCGCATCGACCTGCGAGAGCGTGAGGCCTAGTGCCTTGCCCACGTCGCGGATGGCACCCTTGGGCCGATAGGTGGAGACGGCGGCGGTGAGCGCAGTGCGGTCGCGTCCGTACTTGTTGTAGATGTACTGCATCACTTCCTCGCGCCGCTCGTGCTCGAAGTCCACGTCGATGTCCGGCGGTTCGTTGCGTTCCTTGGAGATGAAGCGCTCGAACAGCACCTGCATGCGCGAGGGATCGACCTCGGTGATGCCCAGGCAATAGCACACCGCCGAGTTAGCCGCCGAGCCGCGACCCTGGCAGAGAATGCGCTGGTCGCGCGCGAACTACACCACATCGTGGATGGTGAGAAAGTAAGCCTCGTATTGCAGCTCGGAGATGAGCGTGAGTTCCTTTTCGACCAGCGCACGCACGTGCGCGGAGATGCCCTGCGGATAGCGGCGGTCGGCACCTTCGTAGGTCAGTTTTCGCAAATAGCTGGCGGGCGTTTCGCCTTCGGCCACCACTTCGCGCGGGTACTCGTAGCGCAGCTCATCCAGCGAGAACGTACAGCGCGCAGCGATGAGCAGGGTCTCGGTGAGCATTTCGGTGGAATAGCGACGCAGCAGCTTCGGGATGGGCTTGAGGTAATGCTCAGCGTGGGCCAGCAGCTCGGTGCCCAGTTCCGACACCGGCTTTTTGAGACGCACGGCGGTGAGCACGTCCTGCATCGGCTTGTCTTCGCGCAGCGCGAACAGCACCGGGTCGCAGGCAGCGACGGGCAGCGTGAACTTCTCGGCCAGATCCATCAGACGCGTGAGTGCACCTTCCTCGTCGGCGCCATAGCGATGTGCCGCTCCCAGCCAGCAGCGTTCCGGGAACATGGCTGAGAGCGTGACGATGTTGTCTGCCGCGGCGGCGTGATGCACATGAGGCAGCAGCACGGCCAGGCAATCGGGCAGGCGGGCGAGGTCTGCCGCCAGCAGCCGGTATTTACCCTTGGTTGTACGCGATCGCGCCAGCGTGATGAGTTCGCACAGGTCGCCATAGCCGCTGCGGTTTTGCGCGAACAGCAGCAGCCGGTCGATGCCCGGCGCATCGTGCACGGCGAATTCCGCGCCGACGATGAGCTTGATGCCGCATTCCTTCGCCGACACATGCGCGCGCACCATGCCCGAGACGGAACATTCGTCGGTGATGGCGATCGCGGTGTACCCAAGCTTGGAGGCCTGCGTGACCAGTTCCTCCGCATGCGAGGCGCCGCGCAGGAAGCTGAAGTTGGTGAGGCAGTGGAGGAGGGCGGCGGAGATGCGCATGGTGGCTGGTTTGGCGTGGTGCATTTTTCGGCACCGAAAATCCCCCTCAGTCCCCCTTTAGAAAAGGGGGAAGTGCATGTTCAAACATTACGTCTTCTAATTCGCAGCCGTGATCGGCAATGAACGTCCTCCCCCTTTCCTAAAGGGGGGTGGAGCAGGGGTTTCGAGCGGCATGCCGCTCGCCTGCGGAACGGCGCCCCAGTGCATTGGGGCGCGCGGCCTGCAAGGCTGAGGGGGATTTACGGTCGCAAATAATCCGATGAACCTCATCGAGCACAGCCCGCGTTTCCTTCAGCACCTGCAAGTTGTCGAACCGAATCACGGCAATGCCGAATCTTTCCAGCCGGGCCGTACGCTGTGTGTCCATTGCCATCTGCACAGCGTCAAGATGCTGACTTCCATCCACCTCAATCGCCAACCGGATGGACGGCGCATAAAAATCGAGAATGACTTCCCCCACCGGACGCTGGCGGAAAAACTGCACGCCGGCGACTTGTTTACGGCGGAGGTGAAACCACATGAGCTGCTCGGCGT
>CAYSKY010000758.1:0-2055 GCA_964431425.1 uncultured Burkholderiales bacterium | reverse complement strand
ACGGTGAGTTGCGTTACGGCGACCAGCGCTACCCGCTGCGCCCGCACGATGTCGTCGCCTGCCCGCCAGGCGGCGCCGACACCGCGCACCAGATCATCAACACCGGCACCACCACCATGCGCTACCTGTCGCTCTCGACGCGCGCCGACATGGATGCCTGCGAGTATCCGGATTCGCAGAAAGTGCTGATCCTTGCCGGCAAGCGCGGTGCGCGCGACCTGCGCAAGATGTTCCGGGCCGAAACGACGGTGGACTATTACGACCGCGAAGACACGGCCGACAAAACCTGACCGCGGACCCGGCATGAAAACCCAGTACTACACTGCCTGCAGCCTGGACGGCTTCATCGCCACCGACGACCATTCGCTGGAATGGCTGGTCCCGCTGGGCGATATCAACGACACCAGCTATCCCGTTTTCATCCAGCAGGTTGGTGCGCTGGCCATGGGCGCGTCCACCTACGAGTGGATGCTGCGCCATGTGGTGAAGCCGGGCGAGGCCGGTGGCGCGCCCTGGCCCTACACGCAACCTGTCTGGGTGTTCAGCCACCGCGACTTGCCCGTTATCCCACAGGCCGATATTCGTTTTGTGCTCGGCGACGTGCGACCGGTGCACGATGCCATGGTGCGCGCCGCCGGTGGCAAGAATGTCTGGTTGGTGGGCGGGGGTGATTTGGTCGGCCAGTTTCACGACGCAGGCCTGTTGGACGAGATCATCGTGCAGATAGGTTCGGTGACACTCGGTTCGGGCAAGCCGCTGCTGCCGCGCCGTATCGTTGCGCCTTCGCTGCAACTGACCGGTGTGCGGCACGTCGGTCCCGGCTTTGCCGAATTGACGTATACCTTACCATCGGCCTGATGATGGACAACCTGCCCCTCCGCCCGCCTCTCACCGGGCCGCGCATCGCACTTCGTTTGCTGACGGCGGACGACGCCGCTGCGCTGGTGGCCGCCGCCGCCGACGGTGAACTATGGAACCTGGTCGCCACCGTCGTGCCGTCGGCCACTACTGTCCACGACTACATCCGCGCGGCCCTCCACGGCCGGGTCGCTGGCACCGTGATGCCATTTGCCATCGTGCTGCGCGAAACGAATCAAGTGATCGGCTCCACCCGCTTCTGGAAAATCGACCGGCAGAACCGCAAGCTGGAAATCGGCCACACGTGGCTCGCGAAGTCGTTCCAGCGGACTTTCGCCAACACCGAAATCAAATACCTCATGTTGCGCGCAGCGTTTGAGGACCTCGGCTGCATCCGCGTGCAATTTACGACGGACGAAATCAACGCCGCCTCGCGCGCCGCCATCCTGCGATTGGGCGCCAAGGAGGAAGGCATCATCCGCAACGAACGCATCATGCCGGGCGGAAGGAAGCGCAACTCGGTGCGGTACAGCATTATTGATGAGGAGTGGGCGGGAGTGAAGGTGGGGTTGGAGGCGAGGATGGCCCAACCAGTGCAAATTCTTCCGACGAAGGACTAGATGCAATCTGATTTGATCTCGGTGAGGGCCACCATCCATTTGATGAGTACGGAAGATGGTGGAAGAAGGCACCCGTTCGGCAACGGATATCGCCCCAACCACAACTTTGGCTTGCCACACTTTTATATCGGTTCAATTGAAACCGATGATACGAAACTGGTGCATCCCGGCACGACAGTTTCGGTGAAAGTTCACTTTCTGAACTTGCCAGGGCTTCGGGAGCTGATTCATGTTGGGCGTGAATGGCGCATACAAGAAGGGCAATATCTCGTTGCCACTGGTGTGATTGATGACGTGTTGACAGCTGAATGACCTGCGGCCAAGCAGGCGCGCGCAGTCTTGATTGAAATTCAAACTCAAGCACTAGTGCGGCCTCCAGGCCGTTTTTGGCCGGAAAGCCGCGCCAGTGCTTGAGTTTGGCAGGCTGTGCGGTTTGCGAAGTTTTATCCCCTCCATTTCCTAAAGGGAGGCCGGGAGGGATTTTCGGTGGCCGCAAGAAGGACGCGCTACCGCGTGCGTAGGTGCCGGGGGTAGCCCGGCGGCTAGTCACTTTTCTTGCTTCGCCAAGAAAAGTAAC
>CAYSKY010000757.1:0-2055 GCA_964431425.1 uncultured Burkholderiales bacterium | reverse complement strand
GTGTGGAACAGGCCTTGCAGCGTATAGAGGGCATCGAAGGTCACGGCACCCCAGCTGTACCAGAAGAAACTGGTATCGGCTTTCTGCACCTTGGGAATGAAGGTCGTGATCGGCAGCAGGTTGGCCCGCGCCCGAATGCCGATGGACAGCAGCATCGGCACGATGGCCTGGCATAGCTCTGAATTGGGCGCAGTGTTCATGCAGTCGAGCGTCACTTCAAAGCCGTTCGGGTAGCCTGCCTCGGCCAGCCAGCGTTTCGCCGCGACGCGGTCGAGCGGCTGTCGCACATCAAGTTCCTTCACGTAGCCGTGCACCGGCGGCGCGATGATGGAGCCGGTCGGCTGGGTGAAGCCGCGAAAGACCTTGTCGCGGATGGCGTTGACGTCGATTGCGGCGGCCACGGCACGGCGAACGCGGATGTCGCGGAACGGATTCGGCCCCTTGGATCCATAAAGTAATTCTTCGCGCCCCATGTCAAACCCGAGGTAGTGAATGCGCGCCTCAGCGGACTGCACCACCCGCGTGCGCGGATTCCCCGCCAGGCGGCCCACATCCTGCACCGGCGGATCCACCACAAAGTCGGCCTCGCCCGACAGCAGGGCTGCCATGCGCGTGGCATTGGACTGCATGGGCAGCCACACCACCTCGGTGACATTGCCGCGCGCGGGATCGCTGCGATTCCACCAGGCCGGATTTTCCTTGAGCACCGTTCGCACATCGGGCGTGCGCTGCACCACCATGAACGGGCCCGTGCCGTTGGTATTGCGCGAGGCAAACGAATCTTCGTTGTCCTTGTAATTTTGCGGCGCGGTCACGCCGTGCCGCACCGCCCAGCTCTTCGACATGATGCGCATGAAGAACAGGTGGCTGAGCAGGACAGGATTGGGCTCGCGCATGAGCAGGTCCACGGTGAGGTCGTCCACCTTGCGCGCCGCATCGACGCCCTGCAGCGTGAACTTCAGCTGGGACAGCGGATGCAGGGTGCGCTCCACCGAGAACACCACATCGTCGGCGGCGAACGGACTGCCGTCATGGAACTTCACGCCGGGGCGCAACTTGAAGCGCCAGGTTTTCGCGTCGGGCTGGCTCCATGAAACTGCCAGGCTGGGCACGATGCGAAAGTCCGCGTCGCGCGCGACCAAACCCTCGTAAACGTTCTGGGTGATGCGCGCATTGGGCAGCAGGTTGGCCGCGTGTGGATCCAGCGTGGTGGCGTCGCTCTGCGTGGCGAAGCGCAGCGTCACCGACAGCGCCATGGCCGGCGCCAGCGCCAGCACCATGGCAAGGTGTGACGCGGCGCGAATAATGCGCACGCTCATCGATCCCGCAAGATTTCGCGCGCCGCGTTGTGGCCGGGAATACCCGTCACGCCGCCGCCCGGATGCGTGCCCGAACCGCATTGGTACAGGCCCTTGAGCGGTGTACGGTAATCGCCGTGCCCCAGCACCGGCCTCGCGCTGAACAATTGGTCCAGCGTGAGCACGCCGTGCATGATGTCGCCGCCGGTGAGACCGAAGGTGCGCTCCAGATCCAATGGCGAAAAAATCTGCCGCGCGAGCACGCTGGCTTTGAAGTTGGGGGCGAAGCCGTTCACGGTGTCGATCATCAGGTCCGCGACTTCCTCGCGGCAGGCGTCCCAGCTGCGGCCATCGGGAACCACTGGTGCGGTGTGCTGGCAAAACAGGCTGGCGACGTGCTTGCCCGCCGGGGCAAGCGAATCATCCACCGTGGTCGGAATGAGGATTTCGACGATGGGTTTCTTCGACCAGCCGGTGGACTTGGCATCGAAGTAGGCCTGCTCCATGTAGCGCAGGGAAGGCGCCATGATGGTGCCCGAGGACAGATGCGGACCGGGTTCTGGAAGACAGGAAAAACGCGGCAACTCAGACAGCGCCACGTTCATGCGGAACGTGCCTGAGGCATTCTTGTAGGCGCCGATGCGCTGATTGAAATCATCCGGCAGGTCGTCCGGATTCACCAGTTTCTGGAACAGAAGTTTGGGGTTGAGGTTTGACACCACTCGCTGCGCGTGAATGGTTTCGCCGTTTTCCAGCG
>CAYSKY010000756.1:0-2058 GCA_964431425.1 uncultured Burkholderiales bacterium | reverse complement strand
TGGTGTCACCGTCCGTCTGGGAGGCCACGCTCGGCAATCCGAAGGGATCGGCGCTGTTTCCGTATTCCTCGCCGGCGCTGTTCTCCATGACCATCGGCTTCGTCGGTGTCTGGCTGTTCTCGATCCTCGATCGCAGCCCGCAGGCGGAACTGGATCGCGCCGGATTTGCGGCGCAACAGATCCGTTCTGAAACCGGGTACGGCGCCTCGGGCGCTTCCGGCCACTAGGTCGCACAACCGGCGGCAACTCCTCGCGGACGCTTATTTGTCCGCGAGGAGTTGCCGCAGTTTTACAAACGCGAGTGCGGCCATCAAGGCGTCATTGAGCGCGTTGTGCGCCGGACGCATGGGCAGGTCAAGATCCGCCATCAGCGTGGCGAAACGCAGGTCAATTCGCCGATCCTGCTGGTGTGGCGGCAGCTGCCTGAATTTGTAGTCGTAGTACATCGCCGAGACTTCATGGCGCGTCTGCGGCAGGCCCATGCCCAGCAGCGGGAACAGCGCGCGATCAATCATGGCCAGGTCAAATTCAAGGTAATAGCCGACCAGCGGCCGGCTGCCGATGAATTTCATCAGCTGGATCAGCGCCGCCTCCGGGTCCATGCCTTTCTCCACATCCATCTCGCGCAGATGGTGCACACGCACCGCATCCACCGAGATGCGTTTTTCGGGCCGGACCAGCAGTTCAAGCCGCTCGCTGGCCATGATGCGGTTGCCGCAAATGCGAACCGCAGCGATCGAAATGATTTCGTCGGTACGCACATTCAATCCAGTGGTCTCGCAATCGAGGGCAACCCACTCATCGACGGGCGGCTTCTCCCACATGAACCGAAAACGTGTGTCTCCCAGGTGGTAAAGCAGCCACTCTCGCTTGAGACTTTGCAGCCACGCCGGTACGGGCCAGGCGCTCATCAGGCGATCATGTCGAGGCGATACCGCTGGCGGACCAGGGTCTTGAAACGCTTGACCACAGCCAGCGTGTCCTTGAGCAGGTCACGATCGAGGCTGCTCAGCCGGGACAGGACGATGCCGCCGGAAACCGCCTTGCCGTGGGCGATCTCCATCAATCCCACGCGCAGTTTGAGGCTCATGAAAAAATACAGGCTCTCGGTGAGGTCCGCGCCCATTTCAGCGGTCAGCTTGCCGGCGCCGACCAGCCGTGCGATACGCGCATCGGTCGATGTCTCGGCGATCCTGCCTTCCAGCGCCATGCAGCGGATGCCGTGGACCAGCGGGAAGGTACCGGCCTTCTTCAAGTCCATGGCCTCCTCATTGTTCTCGCCCAGCAACAGCAGCCTGTTCCACCAGCCGCCGCCCGCCTCGAAGGAATTGATGGCCGAGGCAAACCTGGCCAGCATCACATCGTTGTCCGTCACCACCTCAAAAACCCCGCGCCGCACCTCGTCGAGCAACATGACATCACCACACACCGCGTGCGCATCGATGAAAATGGCCAGCGACATGAGGCTGTCCGGTGTGGGCATCAGCAGCCACTGGCGCGCAGTCTGGCGAAAGTCGCTGGCGGTCTGGCGCCACTGGGGATTGCTCACCATGATATTGCCGGGACACTCGGGATAACCAAAGCCGGCCAGCGCGGCCGAAAAGCGCCGGCAGACCTCATCGAGATCGGCGGGTGGCTCAAATCCATCACGCAGAATCAGGCCGTTGTCCTGGTCGGTCTTCAGCAGTTGCTCGCCGCGCCCCTCGCTACCCATCACAAACAGGCAGCTGTTGGTGATCAACTCTGCCGGGGCGATCAACTTCCAGGCCTTTTCAAACACGCGCGCGTTCAGTTCCTGTACCAATGTCGCGATCAGGCTGACCTTGGTACCGCTTTGGTGCAGCAGGCCAACCAGGCGGTTGATGTTTTGCGCTGCAATGGTCAGTGCCTCGATATCCTGCGATTCCTGGATCTGGATGCTGATGAGGTAGGAATGATTGGACAGGAAGCTGAACAGGTCCATGGCCTCCAGGACCCCGACGATGCGATCCGGATCAATGGCGCCATCGGCGCCGGGCTCGGCCACCACCACCCGGTGCACTTTCTTCTGGATCATCA
>CAYSKY010000755.1:0-2059 GCA_964431425.1 uncultured Burkholderiales bacterium | reverse complement strand
CAGCTGCGTGTAGCACATTGACTTCCAGGCCCTTCTTCGCGGCCTGGCGCAGCCGGTTGGCAATCAGCGGCTGTTCTTTGCGCAGCGTGGAACCGATGACCAGCACACTTTGCAGCCCGCCGATTTCAGCAACCTTCATACCCAACCAACGAGCTCCGGATATCCTGGCATCGGCACTCGTGTCCGACTGACGCAGGCGCGTGTCGATGTTGTTCGACCCAAGCGTGCGAACCAGCTTGTTGAGCAGGTAGAGTTCTTCAATAGTGGCATTCGGTGAGGCCAGCGCACCAACACCGTCGGCGCCGTGCTTGCCCATCACTACCTTGAATGCCTCGGCGGCGGCCTGAAGGGCGATTGACCACTCCACTTCCTTCCAGCCGTCGGCCCCCTTCATCATCGGCTTGACGAGGCGATCGTCGCTGTTCAAACCTTCATACGAGAATCGGTCACGATCCGACAACCAGCATTCGTTCAGGGCATCGTTCTCAAACGGCAGGGCACGCATCACGCGATCTGCCTTCACCTGCAGAATCAGGTTCGAGCCAAGGCCGTCATGAGGCGCGACCGACTTGCGGCGCGACAATTCCCAGGTGCGTGCTGAATAGCGGAATGGCTTGGAGGTGAGCGCCCCCACAGGACAAAGGTCGATGACGTTTCCGGACAATTCGGAATCCACCGTCTTGCCGACGAAGGCAAGAATCTCCGAATGTTCGCCGCGGCCTGCCATGCCCAGTTCCATCACGCCGGCAATTTCCTGACCGAAACGGACGCAACGGGTGCAATGGATGCAGCGAGTCATGTCGGTGGAGATCAGCGGACCGAGGTTCTTGTTGACCACAACGCGCTTTTCTTCCTGATACCGTGACGCAGTGCCGCCGTAGCCCACCGCGAGGTCCTGCAGCTGGCACTCGCCGCCCTGGTCACAGATCGGGCAATCCAGCGGGTGGTTGATCAGAAGGAACTCCATGACGCTCTGTTGCGCAGTCTTGGCGTATTCCGAGTTGGTTTGCACCTTCATGCCTTCGGTGGCCGGAGTGGCGCAGGCGGGCAGGGGCTTCGGTGCTTTCTCGACCTGCACCAGACACATGCGGCAATTGGCAGCGATCGAAAGCTTCTTGTGATAGCAAAAGTGCGGGATGAACGTGCCCAGTTTGTTGGCAGCCTCCATCACGGTAGCGCCGTTTTCGACCTGGACTGGTTTGCCGTCGATTTCGAGGTTGATCATGAGCTTTACTCGGCCGCCATCGCCAGCGATTCCGCCGGTGCAGGCGAGGAAAAGCCCCCGGCAGCCACCATGCAGCGCTTGTGCGTCACGTGATATTCAAATTCTTCGCGGTAGTTCTTGACGAAGGCGCGTACCGGCATGGCCGCCGCATCGCCCAGCGCGCAAATCGTGCGCCCCTGGATCTGGTCGGCAAGATTAAGCAACAGGTCCAGGTCGTCCTGGCGCCCTTGGCCGTGTTCCAACCGGTGAATGATGCGGTAGAGCCAACCGGTGCCCTCACGGCAGGGTGTGCACTGGCCGCAGGATTCCTCAAAATAGAAATAGGCGAGGCGCTCGGCCGCCTTGACCATGCAGGTCAGTTCATCCATCACGATCACCGCACCGGAACCCAGCATGGATCCCGCCTTGGCAATCGAGTCGTAATCCATGTCCAGGGTCATCATCAGGTCACCCTTGATGACTGGCATCGAGGATCCGCCGGGAATGACACCCTTGATCTTTCGGCTACCGCGCATACCACCCGCCAGTTCCAGCAGTTTGGCGAAAGGCGTACCCATCCGGATCTCGTAGTTACCGGGGCGCTCGACGTTGCCTGAAATGGAGAAAATCTTGGTGCCGCCGTTGTTGGGCTTGCCAAGATTCAGGAAAGCCTCGCCACCTTCGCGAAGGATGTAGGGAACCGCGGCAAATGTCTCGGTATTGTTGATGGTGGTCGGCTTGCCGTACAAACCAAAGCTGGCGGGGAACGGCGGCTTGAAGCGCGGTTGCCCCTTCTTGCCTTCAATTGATTCCAGCAGCGCGGTTTCTTCGCCGCAGATGTAGGCACCGTAGCCG
>CAYSKY010000754.1:0-2063 GCA_964431425.1 uncultured Burkholderiales bacterium | reverse complement strand
CAACCACCAAGCCGGCCCTGCCCCGGCGCAGGCCGGGGACCATGTTCCGGAAAGAAATGCCCCCCCAAAATTGGACCCCGGCCTGCCCCGGGGCGGGAAAAATCATTCAACATTTGCCCTGGAGGCATTCGTGAAAATCGAAGTCACCCACATCACTGTTTCCCGCGCCGCCAAGCTCGGTGCGCTGCTCGGCTTTTTCTATTCGCTTTTCGTGGTGGCGCTGATGTCCCTGGGGCTGATCTCCTCCAGCCCTTGGTTCGAAAAATTGGCGCTTGGCGTAGTTGCGCTGGTGCTGGCCCCGCTGTTCGGCATTTGCTACGGCGCCATATTGGGGGCCGTTTGTGCGACGGCCTACAACTTTGTTGCGGGCCGCTGGGGCGGTCTGGAGATCACCACACGGAATGTGGCGAACGGAGCATCCGCGCCGGACCAAAGCTTTGCGGCAGCTGAATAGCGTCTTACCAACGCAGGCTGTACCGCGACGCGCCAGCACAAATGCTTCCGTAGTCGAAGATATCCTGAATTCTTGGGCGGCGTTATGAGCTCGTCACCAATGCGGAAACTCAATATCGCCAAAGTCCTGCTGGGCGCAGTATTGATTCCCTGGCATCAGCGGTGCGCGTTTTCGCGCGCCCTGGCGGTGCCGATGGCGTTCTATGTCGCGCTGGTATTCGCCTGGCAATTAACCGACGACGCCCTGCCCTCATGGTTCAAATGGGTGGCCGGGGCCGGACACATGGGTTTGTTTGTCGTTATTGCGGTTGCCTGCCACCGGATTGTCCTGCTCTCACCGCCACCGGCGACTGGGTGGCGCATGCCGGCATGGACCCGACGTGAGTTGTTGTTCGCATTCTGGTTTGTGGTGGTTTGGTTTTCGGTCTGGATTATCGTCACGCTACCGGTTTCCATGGTGACCAGCTTTCTGCTGAGCCTCGCTGGTTGGACGGGCATCTTTCATGCCGACAACAAGCACTTCTTTGAATACGCGATCAACATCGTGTACTGGTACTTCATTGCGCGGATGAGCCTGCTTTTCCCCGCGATCGCCATCGACGCGCCGTTCAATTTCGTGAATGCTTGGCGCCAGTCGAAGGGAAATGGGTGGAGGCTTTTTGTTGTGGTGGGCGCACTGCCTTATTGCCTGTCGCAAGCCGCGGGCCTTCTCTATCGCGAAGGCGCGACCTATGTCGAAATGATTTTGCTGGGCATGTTGGGCGTCATTCTGGTTGCCATTGAGATCGCCGCGATCTCGATTTCCTACCAGGAGCTGGTGGAACACGACTCTGCGAATCAGTCTTGAGTGCATTGCCGGCATAGCGGTGACGTCGAGCAGCCCCTCACCCCAACCCCTCTCCCGCGGGGGGAGAGGGGCTTAAAGTGAGACCCGTTCGCGGCCGTACTCAATATAGGGAACGGGTGCAAAACTCAAGCACTGGCGCGCCTATCCGGCCACTTTCGGCCTGGAAGCCGCGCCAGCGCTTGTGTTTGGTGTTCGCGGCGCTAGGCGCTGATCAACTTCAAATTGAACAACCGCTCCGCCAGCCACACCAGCGCCACCAGCATCGTCAGCAGCGAGCCGCCCACGAATACACCCTTGCGGTAGAAGGTGGAATTGCGGATGAGGTAGGCCACCGGCAGGAACACGGCGACGATGGCGAGCTGCCCGGTTTCGACGCCGACGTTGAAGCCCAGCAACGACAGTACCAGCGCGTCGCGCGGCAGGCCGAGTTCGGTGAGCACGCTGGCGAAGCCGAAGCCGTGGATCAGCCCGAAACCGAAGGCCACCATCCAGCGGCGGTGCTCCACCACCGGCCAGACGTTGTTGGCCGCAGCCAGCACCACGGACGCCGCAATGCACGATTCCACCAATCGCGACGGCAGTTCGATGATCTGCAGCGCCGCCAGCGACAAGGTGATGGAATGCGCGACGGTGAAGGCCGTGACCACCCACAGCACTTCGGTGAGTGCGGCCTTGAACGAGCCCACGCCGGTCCATTTGCGTGCTTCGTGTATGAGCACGGCGGGAAGCAATAGCGAGAGCAGGAACAGGATGTGATCAAAGC
>CAYSKY010000753.1:0-2077 GCA_964431425.1 uncultured Burkholderiales bacterium | reverse complement strand
GACCCAGCCTGACCGAGAAGTTGCGGCACACGATGGCCCATGAGATCGGTCATTGGACAGGCCATCCGACGCGGCTCAACCGCCAATTCGGGCGGTTCGGTGATGAAGCTTATGCGCGAGAAGAATTGAGAGCTGAACTGGCCAGTGCCTTTCTCGCCGCCGAAACCGGACTCTCCAGCAATACGGACCACCATGCGGCCTATGTCGGTTCATGGAACAAAGCCTTGAAAGCGGATCGGCGTGAAATCTTCAAAGCGGCCAGCGATGCCTCCAAGATTGTCAGTTTCATGCTGGGGCGCACAGCAGAGGAAGCTGTACCCCAACCGACTACCGAGCCAGCATCCACCCAGCCTACAGCCGCCCCCATTGTCGAAACCAGGAAACGTCGGCCACTGCGAGAAACAATAACGCCGGGCAGTGCAAAGCAGTTGGGGGCGCCGCCGGCCGGGGCGGGATTTGTCGCGAGCCCATAAAGTGCAATTGGCTTGACATCTTGACAAATACATGCACTTAAAGTAGTATTTCTCACCATGAACTGCACGACATCCAGCGCCTTTTTTACCGCGCCCACCCACCTGATTCCTGTCGAGATATCGATCCGCGCTTAACGCTGCGGACTCTCGGTTCATTACTCTTCGTTCCCGATAGCCACGCAGCCGGCGTGGCTTTTTTTCGTCCGGAAGAAAAGTTTGTGTGCACGGTGCACACCTCGCCGAAACGTTCAAGAACGTCGAGAGCAGAGGTTTTCACCATGCAGGTCTATCAAACACACCAACACGCAAACGTAATGCCGGCCATGACGGCTGGCGAGTTCCAGGCACTTAAAGCCGATATTCTTGAGAACGGCCAGTACGAGACGATCAAGCTCCTCGATGGAAAGATTCTCGACGGTCGGCATCGCTACCAGGCATGCCGCGAATTGGACATCCAGCCAAAAATCGAAAACTGGACCGGCACCAATTCGCTTGAATATGTGCTCTCAGTGAATCTGCAGCGCCGCCATCTCACTGAAAGCCAGCGAGCATTGGCAGCGGCCGAAGTGGCCACCTTACCGAAGGGGGCAAATCAGCATACCGCATCAGCGGCACCCACCCAGCAAAGTATTGCAAAACTCTTTGCCGTCTCACCAGACTCAATTCAGCGTGGCAAGAAAGTAATTTCTCAGGGCAGCGCGGCACTGATCGAAAAAGTCAGAAATGGTGAAGTGTCAGTTGCCAAAGCAGCCGAGCTGGTCACGCTTAGCAAAAACAAACAGGCCGCAGCCCTCAAAGCGACAGAACGCGAAACACTGGCCCATGCCGCAGAGATTCGCGCAAAGCGTGGCGAGCTGGTGAAACAGAAGCGGATTGAGGTCATGCAAACCCGGATTGAGAACAACAAGGCGCTGGAAGCTGACGATCTTGGCAGTTCGTTCTCTCTGATTTATGCCGATCCAGCTTGGCGCTATGCCGCAACCGGAAAATCCGGCTCGCGGCTGCGCATCGAAAATCAATACCCGACGATGACGACCGCCGAGATTTGCGCTCTGCCTGTTGAAGGCATTTGTGACCAAGACGCGATGCTTTTTCTCTGGGTGCCAAGCTCGCTTCTGCGCGATGGACTAGAGGTCATGACTGCATGGGGCTTCGAGTATGTGACACAGGCTGTTTGGCACAAGAAAGGCGGGAAAGCACCTTTCATGGGCGGCATCTTTCAGCAAGCCCATGAAACGCTATTAGTTGGCAAACGTGGCAATGGACTGCCTGCTCCTGACCCAAAAAACAAAATCTCGTCAGTCATTGAAGCCCCACGCGGCAAGCACAGTCAGAAGCCTGATCTGATGTATGGCCTGTTCGAAAAAATGTACCCCGCCTTCAAGAACAACTTTGTCGAGCTGTTCGCCAGAAAAAAGCGAGACGGCTGGGCCAGCTGGGGAAATGAGGTATAGCAATACCCGTTGCTTGCTAACTCGACACGCCGATCGAGAAGAAAAACTAACACTAACGCAAAGGAAAAAAATGAAAACCACTTTTGAATATTTCAGTACAACTCCGCCCAGGTATCAACCGTTCACGCTAGACATTCTGATCCCCAATGG
>CAYSKY010000752.1:0-2079 GCA_964431425.1 uncultured Burkholderiales bacterium | reverse complement strand
CCGCCCGCCTGGCTGCATCCGCAACGCCACCCAACTCCTGCGGCAGAATCACTTTTTCCAGCGCGGTCAGCGAAGGCTGGAGCTGAAACGACTGGAAGACAAAACCGACCAGCCGCCCGCGCAGTTTCGCCCGTCCGTCCTCATCCAGGGCAAACAGGTCCTGTTCCTCAATGAACACGCGGCCCTCGCTGGGGGTATCGAGTCCCGCCATGAGCCCCAGCAGCGTGGATTTGCCGGATCCGGACGCCCCCACCACGGCGACGGTCTCACCGGAGAGGACGGTAAAATGAGCGTCATTGACGATCACAAGCTCGCCGTCGCCGGTCACCACCCGCTTGCTGAGGTGATCGACACGTATCATGGCGGGCTTGGCGACGGAAAACTGGCTGGCATCAGGCATGGCGGCTCGGTGGACAGTGGACAGGACGCATTGTCGCGTGTCGCAGCCCACGGGGCTGCGGTGTTGCGACGAATGGTGGCGTAGTGGGTACAGGCAGCGAAAACAGGCGAATCGGACGGTGATGCAATACCAAATGAATTTTGTGCCGGAACCCGGACTTTCAAGGCGCGCAAGCGGCTTCACGGCAGGTTGCATCAAAGCGATGCGGCTCGCAAGTTGCGCGCTGGCGTTCCTGCTGGCGGTGCTTCCCGCAACGGCTGAAGCGGCCAACGGCAGCCGGATCATGGTATTCGGCGACAGCCTGTCAGCCGCCTACGGACTGCGCGAGCCCGAAGGTTGGGTGCACCTCATGTCCGAACGGCTGACGCCTTTGGGGATGACGGTGATCAACGCCAGCATCAGCGGGGAGACCACCACCGGCGGACTGAGCCGTATCCGTACCGATCTGGCGCGCAACCGGCCGACGCTGGTGCTGATCGCGCTTGGCGCGAACGACGGCCTGCGCGGCCTGCCCACGGCGGACATGCGCAAGAACCTGCAGGCCATGATCGCAGCCTGCCAGGCCGCGGGGGCCAAAGTGGTATTGATCGGCATCCAGATTCCGCCGAATTACGGCGCTGGCTACGCGCGCCAATTTCAGGATGTGTATCGCGAACTGGCGACACAAAACCGGCTCCCGCTGGTGCCGTTCCTGCTGGACGGCATCGCAGACAATCTCGATTTCTTCCAGGCCGATCGCCTGCACCCGACCGCCGCCGCCCAGCCGCGCATCCTTGAAAACGTACTGCCGGTCGTACTCAAGGCAACCGGGGCAGGTTCTGCCGCCGGCAAAGTCTCCCCTGGCGGTGCCCGGCCATGAGCGACCATAGCCGGCCTCCTGCCGGCGCCCCCCGGATCGGCATGCAGCTGCTGCCGTTGTCCTTGGCGCAGTTGCGCAGCTTCGACACGATCATCGATGTGCGCAGCCCCGGGGAGTTCGCCGAGGATCATGTTCCGGGTGCGATCAATTGCCCGGTCCTGTCGGACAGCGAGCGCGCCCTGGTGGGCACCTTGCACAAGCAGTCGTCGGCCTTTGACGCCAAGAAAATCGGCGCCGCACTGGTCGCCCGTAACATCGCCGCGCACCTCGAATCGGCATTCAAGGATCGTCCCCGCCAATGGAAGCCGCTGGTGTATTGCTGGCGTGGCGGCTCGCGCTCGGGCGCGATGACGCACATCCTGCGCAGTGTTGGCTGGCCGGCGATGCAACTGGAGCGCGGGTACAAGGCCTGGCGGGGCCAGGTGCTTGCCGATCTTGAGACTCTTCCGCAGACATTTACCTACCGGGTTATTTGCGGCCGTACCGGCTCGGGCAAGAGCCGCCTGCTGGAAGCGCTGGCGGCGGCCGGCAGACAGGTATTGGATTTGGAGAAACTTGCGGCGCACAAAGGTTCTGTGTTGGGCGATCTGCCCACAGAGCCGCAGCCTTCGCAAAAGATGTTTGAATCCCGCATCTGGACTGCCTTGTCGGAATTCGACGCGTCAAGGCTGGTCTACGTCGAGGCTGAAAGCAAGAAAGTCGGTGTGTTGCGCGTCCCTGAACAGTTGATGCAATTGATGCGGGCCAGCCCATGCTTCGAGGTACAGACGCCGGCCGCATTGCGCGTGCAGCTGCTGCGCGAGGAGTACCTGCACCTGAT
>CAYSKY010000751.1:0-2083 GCA_964431425.1 uncultured Burkholderiales bacterium | reverse complement strand
CTTCAACAACGTCAAGGTGATCGACACCACCAGCAACACCATTGTTGCCACGGTTCCGCTCACCGCTGCCGCCCCCAATACGCCTACGCCGCAAGGCATGGCCGCGCACCCGGCCGGCAGCGAGGTCTATGTGGCCAACCAGACCAACAACACGGTGGAAGTGATCAGCACCGCCAGCAACACGGTCATTGCCACCATTGCTGTCGGGGCCAGCCCGGTCGGTGTCGGCTTTAACCCGGCGGGCACGCGGGCCTATGTGACCAATTCCAACAGCAACGATGTTTCCGTGATTGATGCCGCCACGCGCGGGGTCATTGCGACCATTCCGGTGGGGACCCGTCCGCAGGGTGTGTCGGTAACGCCGGACGGATTGCGTGCTTACGTGGCTAATCGCAACAGCCACAATGTGTCGGTGATCGATACTGCCAGCAACACCGTCGTGGCCACCGTCGACGCCGGCACCAACCCCACCGCGTACGGACATTTCACCGGCCCGGTGCCGGTGCAGTTCAACCTGACCGTAACCAAGGCCGGCACTGGTGACGGGCTGGTGGTGTCAAGCCCGGCAGGCATCAGCTGCGGCACCACCTGCAGTGCCGGGTTTGCCGGCGGCATTCAGGTGACGTTGAGCGCCGACCCGGCCGGACTCAATGCGTTTACCGGCTGGAGTGGCGGCGGCTGTTCCGGAACCGGTGTGTGTACGGTCAGCATGGATGCCGCGAAGAGCGTGACCGCGACATTCGAGTCCACCGCGCGGACGCTGACGGTGCAGAAAACCGGCGCCGGAACCGGCTTGGTCATATCGAACCCGGCGGGCATCTCCTGCGATGCCGTTTGCAGCGCGGTATTCGGGGTGGGCACGACGGTCACACTCAGCGCGGATGCGTTCGGCAACAGCGTATTCACCGGTTGGAGTGGCGGCGGTTGTTCCGGTACTGGTGTGTGCGCGGTCAGCATGGACGTTGCGAAGACCGTCACCGCAAATTTCGATTCGACGGCGCGGTCACTGACGGTGCAAAAAACCGGTGCTGGTGCCGGCCTTGTTGTATCGAATCCGGCCGGAATCTCCTGCGATGCGGTATGCAGTGCGGTATTCGGTGTGGGCACGACGGTCACGCTTAGTGCTGATGCCGTTGGCAACAGCGTATTCACCGGCTGGAGCGGTGGCTGGTGTTCGGGTACGGGCCAGTGCACGGTCACGATGGATGTGGCCAAAACGGTAACCGCCAACTTTGATTCAACGCTGCAGACGCTCACCGTCCAGAAAGCGGGCGGCGGCCAGGGCACCGTGTTGTCCAGTCCGGCGGGCATTTCCTGCGGTGCCACCTGCAACGCCAGTTTTGCGCCCGGCACCACGGTCACGCTCAGCGCCTTTCCAAGCGGCGTCTCCATCTTCGTCGGTTGGAGCGGAAGCGGCTGCGCGGGCACCGGAACCTGTGTGGTGACCATGAACGCCGTCAAGTCGGTCACAGCAAACATTGTGCTGCCGCCGGTGGCTGCCATCAGTGCGCCGGCAACCGGGCAACTCGATGTGCCGCTGACGCTGAATGCGTCGGGATCGACCGCATCCGGACAGGTGGTGCAGTACCGCTGGTCCTCCGTGGTGCGCCCGGCGGGCAGCGTGGTGCCCGTGTTGCCGCTCAACAGTGCCTCACCATTGCTCACCTTCACGCCGGACAAGCTGGGCCACTACGAGCTTCAACTGGTGGTCGTCGATGACCTGGGCCTGCAGAGTGCGCCGGCCGTGGTTGCCTTCAACGTGATCGATATCAGCAACCCGACGGCGGTGCTGGCGGCCTCGCCTTTGCAGGTGAACGCGGGCTCGGCGGTGACGCTGTCCGGTGCCGGCTCGTTCGATACGGGTGGCGGACGCATTGTCCAATACGCCTTCAGTGCCATTTCACGTCCGGCGGGTGCAACGGCCTTCGCTGCGCCCATGGTATCGGCGACACCGTCCATCTCGTTCACGCCTGACAAAGGCGGTGTGTGGCAGCTGGGTCTGGTGGTGACCGACGACGCCGTCAACTCGAGTACACAGACCACGCTGTCACTACCGGTGGTCACGCTGCCGGTGGCCGTGGTC
>CAYSKY010000750.1:0-2091 GCA_964431425.1 uncultured Burkholderiales bacterium | reverse complement strand
CCCTCGCGCACCGCCTGGATCGCACAGGGCAGGAACAGGCGGATATCCTCGGTCTGGCCGCCGTAACGGACCGAGTTGAGGGCTTCCTGCGCCTGCTGGGCGGTCATTTCGTTGAGCAGTTTTTCCTTGCTGTCGGTGGCACCCAGCGTTTCGACCAGGAAGATGAGCTTTTCGGCCTTGAGTGCGATGGCGACCGAGGTGGCGACATCTTCCATGGTGCAATTGAAGATCTCACCAGTCGGCGAAAAGCCGATGGGCGAAATCAACACTACTTCATCATCATCGAGGCGCCGATTGATGCCTTCCACGTCCACCTTGCGCACCTGGCCGGTGTGCATGTAATCGACGCCGCCGCGCACGCCCAGCGGTTTGGCGGTGATGAAGTTGCCCGACGAAACACGAATGTCGGCGTTGGCCATCGGTGAATTGGCCAGCTCGGTCGACAGCGTGGCCTCGATCTCCATGCGCACAATGCCGTTGGCTTCTTTCACACACTTGAGCACCGCATCGTCAGTGACGCGCTTGCCGTCAATCAGCTGGGTTTCCACGCCATGCTGGCGCAACTGGTCTTCCACCTGCGGGCGGGTGCCATGCACCAGTACCACGCGGATTTCCAGACTCACCAGGACGTTGATATCGTGGGCGAGCTGCATGAGTTCGCCGTCGGAGAGCACTTCGCCTCCGAAGGCAATGACAATGGTCCGGCCGCCGAATTCGTGAATGAACGGAGTCGCGCTGCGAAACCACTTCACGAAAACTTCGAGTTTTTTTGCGTCGTTCTTGGCCATGAAGTTGTGGCTGGCGTTCTCTGGCAGTCAGTGTTGTCGGTGGGGAAATGCCGCGGGCGTCATGCCGCGGCCATCAGCGATCTCGGAGGATTTTACGGCATGCGGGGGCGCGGGACTATTTGAGGTCGCCGGCGGCCGCATTGAGCACGGCGAGCGCCGCCAGCCCGGCGGTCTCGGTACGCAGTACGCGCGGCCCGATTCGCGCGAGCACCACCCTGCTGTCCCGCGCGAGCGCGGCCTCGCGCTCCGAAAAACCGCCTTCGGGGCCGATCAAAAGGGAAAACGCCTTGCCGGGGTATATCGCGGGTAGCGACGCCATCGATTCTGCGGCCCCCGGATGCAACATCACACGCACACTGTCATCCGGCCGGGACAACCACTGCGCAAGCGCCACCGGTTCAGCGATGACAGGTACGCGATTGCGTCCACATTGCTCGCAGGCCGCGCGCGCCACAGCCTGCCAGTGGGCGGCGCGCTTTTCGGCGCGGTCGCCGCTCAGTTTGAGTGTGGCGCGTTCGGTGATGAGCGGTTGCACGGCGACGGCACCGAGTTCGACCGCCTTCTGCACGATGAAATCCATCTTGTCACTGGTGGCCAGCGCCTGCACGAGTGTGATCGCGAGCGGTGACTCGCGCTCGATATCGTCGAAGCGCTGCACCGTTACCTGCACCCGGCGTTTCGCGATTTCGTCCACCGTGGCGTGAAACTCGCCTCCTGCACCGTCAAACAAAACAACGACTTCGCCCGCCTGCATGCGCAATACCGACAGGTGGCGCGCCACCTCCTCGTCGAGTTCGACCGCTGATCCCATCGACAGGGGCCGTGGCAGGGGTGTTGAACTGAAAAATCTTGGGATGGTCACAGTATCTGGGTAACGGCGGCGGTGGGCTATTATAGGTGGCGCACCCCATCCGCCGTGCCGCTGTTCCCTCCCGCCGCTTCATGCAAATCGCCCAGACCGCCGCCGCTTCCAACGGCTTACCCGCCCCTCTGCCGGCACTCGATCCCATGATCGCGGCCGTCGCCCGGCTCATGCGCGAGGTGGCAGCGCGCGAACTGATGCCCCGCTTCCGACACGTGGCCGCCGAGCGCAAGCAGGATGGCTCCATCGTCACCGCCGCCGACCGTGCGGTGGAAAGCGCGCTGGCGGCAGCACTCCCAGGGATCTTCAGTTGTCCGGTACTGGGCGAAGAGATGCCGGAAGCGGAACAGAAGGCCATCTGGCGCGGCGCGCCGTGGTTCTGGTGTGTGGACCCGATCGACGGCACCAGCAACTTCGCCAATGGCAAACGCTATTTCGGCA
>CAYSKY010000749.1:723-2093 GCA_964431425.1 uncultured Burkholderiales bacterium | reverse complement strand
GTTTGTGGGTGGGCTGGCGATGATGTTCGTTACCAGCATCAAGCTGTCGTCGAACATCATCGTGCTGCTGGTGGCGGTGATCCTGCCCATCATCGTCTTCGGCCGGCGGGTGCGCACCCTGTCGCGCGATTCGCAGGACCGCATCGCCGATGCCTCGGCCATGGCCGGCGAAATCCTCAACGCCATGCCGGTGGTGCAGGCCTTCACCCACGAACGTATCGAGGCGAAACGCTTTGGCGATTCGGTGGAGCGCGCCTTTGCCACGGCCATCCGCCGCATCCGCGCCCGCTCATTCCTGACAGTACTGGCCATCCTGCTGATCTTCGGCGCCATCGTATTCGTGCTGTGGTTGGGCGCGCACGCGGTGATGAAGGGCCAGATGACGGGCGGCGAACTGGGCCAGTTCATTTTGTATTCGGCCATCGTCGCCGGTGCCGTCGGTGCGCTGGCCGAAACATTGGGCGAAGCGCAACGTGCCGCCGGCGCTACCGAGCGGCTGATGGAACTGCTGGCCGAACGCTCGCCGATCCAGTCGCCCGCCAACCCGTTGCCGCTGCCGCCACGCGCGGGTGCCGGTGCCACGCTGGAATTGAAGGACGTGAGCTTTGCCTATCCCTCGCGTCCACAGGCGCCGTCGCTTACGCATTTGTCGCTGTCGGTGCGGCCGGGCGAAACCGTGGCCGTGGTCGGCCCTTCGGGTGCCGGCAAGACCACACTGTTCCAGTTGCTGCTTCGCTTCTACGATCCGCAGCAGGGCACCATTGCACTGGATGGCGTGGAGATCCGCAGTCTCGATTTACATGCGTTGCGTGATGCCATCGGCATCGTGCCGCAGGACACGGTGATCTTTGCCGCCGACGCGATGGAGAACATTCGCTACGGCTTTGCCGCGGCCACCGACGAGCAGGTGATCGCCGCCGCACGCATGGCGGCCGCACATGAGTTCATCGAGAAACTGCCGCAGGGTTATCGCACCTTTCTGGGCGAGCGTGGCGTGCGGCTTTCCGGCGGGCAACGGCAGCGTATCGCCATCGCCCGTGCATTGTTGAAGAACCCGCCACTGTTGCTGCTCGATGAAGCCACCAGCGCGCTGGACGCCGAATCCGAACGGCTGGTGCAGGGGGCGCTGGAAGCGGCCATGGCCGGCCGCACCACGCTGGTGATCGCGCATCGCCTCGCCACCGTGCAGCGCGCGGATCGAATCATCGTGCTCGACAACGGGCAGATCGTGGAGACCGGTACGCACGCCTCGCTGGTGGCGCAGGGTGGTGTTTACGCCAATCTGGCGGCGCTGCAGTTTCATACCACTTGACCAGAAATCGCGACGGTTTCAGAGGGTAAATGGCCTGGAAGCCGCGCCAGTGCTAGAG
>CAYSKY010000749.1:0-713 GCA_964431425.1 uncultured Burkholderiales bacterium | reverse complement strand
TCTCCCTCTTTTCTAAAGAGGGACCAAGGGAGATTTTCGGTCGCCACCATTGCGTGGCCGCTCGAAATCCCTCTCAATCTCCCTTTAGAAAAGGGAGAAGTGCCTAGCGGAGAGCACGACAAATCCATTGCCCGCGAATGGCAACGAACCCCTAGGCTGCTTACCCATCCACACAATCGGGAGCCTGCATGCGTTCAATCAAATCTGCATTGCTTTTGATGGTCGCTTCGTTGGTACTGGTCGCCTGCAGCACCGCCCCGATTGCCGAATCCCCACGCACCTGGTTCATTTTCCTCGAGACCGGCAGGAAGACGCCCGACGACAAGGAAGCCGTGATGGCCATGCAGCGCGGCCACATCGACAACTTCAAGCGCCTGTTTGGTGAGAAGAAACTGTCCGCCGCCGGCCCCCTGCGCGATCCGTCCACGTTGAAGCGCGGCATCGTTGTGGTGCAGGCCCGCTCCCGCGAAGAACTCACCAGCTATTTCCAGCCCGACCAGTACGTGCGCGACGGCTACATGACCCTCAATTCCACGCCCGCTCTGGTGCGACGCGGGCTCAATACGGAAGGCATCGACGCTAGCGGGGTAGTGGAAGGGCGCATCATCAAGATCAGTCGGCCTGCGGCTGCGCAGTCTGCCGAACGCGAGTGCGCAGGCCCTCGGCCAGCAACCTCGCGAGCGACGCCACGACCGCGTCCTCCGCCCTCGCCT
>CAYSKY010000748.1:0-2094 GCA_964431425.1 uncultured Burkholderiales bacterium | reverse complement strand
GCGCCGCATCGTGTGTTCTAGGGCACTTAACACTGGCCCATAACGGTCTTTGAGCGCCCCATATTTGGTCATAGAGTCCTTGACCCACTGCAATTCTTCGTGCAAATCGACTGGCAGATTGTGATTCCCTAGCATTCTAATATGGCGGTGTGTTCTTCGAAGACGCGAGCGAACGTCGCCTTCACCTGTCGCGAGAATGTAAACAGCCTGGCCCAGCTTTTCACGAGCGTATTTGTACTTACGAGTCATTGTGATGCTAGCTGTAAAGCAGTGCTCCTAATTTCTCCGTTCGAGTAACACTGGGGCCTACGGATACGTAGGCTACGCCAATACTGGAGACTTGGCAGCGCACCCTGTCGAGCGGATCGCATATGATCGCCAAAGAGGATCGGAAGCGTACCTAGCTTCGTACCCTAATGGCTCCCCGACCGAGGCTCCAACCGAGCGTTCAAAAATGAATTCTTGGTGGTCACTACTGGCGGGAGCGGACGCTTGATGAGCGCCATGCTGAATGTCCCTTGAGGTCGTTAGCGGTCTCTCGCCCAATGCAAAACCGGATGTTGAGCGCCTAGCGGCACTCTAACGTTGGTGAGACGCAAACTGATTTGCCGATTTAGAGTGCCTTGCAGATAGCCCAATCTTCTCCGCTAGCTCTCACCAGAGGCCTGACCTCCCCAAATCCGGCGCCCAAAGCGGCCCAACTGTTACTTTTTCACAACACACTTTAACGCCCGCTACGCGCGGCATAAAGACTTTGTGTGCCTTCCCGGTCGGTAAAACGGGCCTTCCGGCCTCAACAAGCCTTCCCGCCGCGCTGCACGCGGGAAGACGCGTTTTCCAGTTTCCCACTATGACAACGCGCCATTTTTTTGGTGTTGACGCCGAAATTTTTCATGTACCGTCTACTCCTGACTGCACCGAAATGGCTGCAGCGGAACACCCTCTCGCCCCTGAACGAAACCAGAGACAGTAATGAATATGTTAATTTCCCCGATGGCACCAAACACAGGTTCGACCACTCGCTATATACGTTTGCGCGAAGTATTAAAGATTGTCCCGATGTCAGCCAGCTCAGTCTGGCGCTTGACTGCAAATCGGGATTTTCCAGCGCCGGTCAAGTTGTCCGCACGCATCACGGCATGGAACCGCGACGAAGTCATGGCATGGCTTAAAAGCCGTCACTGCAAATGAGCAACCCTGCTGGAGACCAATATGAGTGACGACAGTCAAACTGCTGCCGCGCTAGAGTTGATCGAATTGGCGCACGCGTACTGCAAACTATTCCATGACGAGCGTGGACATGGATACGCAATCACAGAGCACAAAAACACATCTCGAATCATGAAATTGCGGGCGCGCGATTTCAGGTTGTGGCTCGCTCGCAAATACTACGAATCAACCGGGCTAGCTGCGAAAAGCGAAGCACGATCTACAGCGTTGTCAGTTCTCGAAGCACAAGCCATTTTCGATGGCCCGCAACTGGCACTGACCAATCGGTTTGCCATGCGAGATGGCGACATCTATATCGATATGGCCGACTCTCTCTGGCGTGTGATAAAGGTGACCGCTGACGGTTGGAAAATAATGGATAAGCCACCAGTACTGTTTCGCCGCTATTCGCACCAACAGTCATTGCCGGAACCCACTTGCGGTGGGAAGCTTTCTGCTATTCATCGCCACCTCGCGGTTAAATCGGCTGATGAAAGATATCTATTGGAAGCGTGGCTTGTCGCGTGTGCGTTCTCTAACGTGCCGCGCCCAGCGCTCACATTCCACGGACCACAAGGCGCAAGCAAAACAACCGCAGCACGCGTTGTTAGAAGCTTCAGCGATCCAAGCCTGACAGACTCGGTTGACCTGGGTAAATCACCCTCTGAATTGGCGCAGGTCCTTGATCATCACGGTGTTCCCTGCTTCGACAATCTGACGAGCATCCCAACCTGGGCCGCTGACATGCTGTGCCGCGCTGTGACCGGCGGCGCATTCAGTAAGCGCGAATTGTATTCCGACGAATCGGACGTAATCTTTGCGTTCAAGCGCCCGATCATTATCACCGGCATCAACATCCCGACCCTCGCGCCTGACCTCTTGGAT
>CAYSKY010000747.1:0-2096 GCA_964431425.1 uncultured Burkholderiales bacterium | reverse complement strand
GTGGTCAACGAGACCGCTGGCCGTATTGAAGCTGGTGGAAGTGGTGTTCCCCAAGCTGGCCATCGGCGAGGCCGTGCGCGCCAAGGCCAAACTGGGCGAGGGCGGCATGATCGCTGAAAAGGTCGCCAGTGGCGAAGTCGAAATCGCGTTTCAGCAGATGACGGAATTGCTGCCGGTGAAGGGGGTGACCGTCGCAGGCTACCTTCCGGCATCCATCCAGAAAACCACGGTGTATTCGGGTGCCGTCATGAAGTCCGCGAAGTTTCCGGCCGATGCGGCGGCGTTGTTGCAGTATTTGAGCACCGGTGAGGGGCGGACGCTGTTCCTGGCCAAGGGCTTCACTGCGCCCTGAGCGAACTTGCGCGCAGGCAGCCGGTGGTTCTACTTTCGGCCGGCACCCACAAGCAGCAGCGCACCGGCGCCGATGGCGGCAATGCCCGCCCACAGCGGGATATTGATTGTGTTCTTTTCTTTCACGGTGAGTTCCACCGGGCCCAGTTTTACGGCGGTGGTATCGCGCGTGTAGCTGAAACCGCCGTAGACCAGGGCGAGCACGCCGCCGATGATGAGTGCCAGGGCGGCGATCTTGATTGGATTCATGGGGTCGGGCTTTCACGGGTTGACGGTCTCCGGTTTTGTGTTGCCGGGAGACGGACGGCGCCGTCATTTAAGCGCGACCTCCTGCGTTGATCTGTGCGCCGGCGCACCGAACCGGCACGCCTGCCGGTACACCACACGGCATCAGCCGCCGGCGGTTTCGAGGACACGGCGGGCGCGCTCCTGCATGGCGCGGTAGGAGCTTTCCCAGCCGTCTTCGCGCGGGGTGATCCAGGCAAACTGCTTCAGAAGCGCTGACATGGCGGCGTTGGCCGCCTGGAGTGCCGCCAGCTCGGCGTGGTGGTCGTGCGCGTAGACCAATTCCACCTTGCGGGATTCGCAAACTCCCACGCAGGTTTGCGGGGCTTCGATTTTGCCGCAGCCGACGCACTGCCATGCCTGGACGGTGTCTGTCATGTTGGTTCCTTTGGGACCGGGTGCCGCCGCCGATGCTGCATATGCGTCCGTCACCGGGCCGGGCCCGGGAGTGCGTACCGGCCGGGTTGTCTACAGCGATCCCTCGATCGTTTCCACCAGCCGCCGCAGCGCTTCCACCCGCGACCAGGGCTTGTCGTTGGAGGCGACGATGTGCCAGGGGGCGATGTCGGTCGAGGTGCGGTCGATCATGTCGGCGACGGCGCGCTCATAGGCGGGCCACTTCTTGCGGTTGCGCCAGTCCTCGTCGGTGATCTTGAATTGTTTGTGCGGCGTCTTGGCGCGCTCCTTGAAGCGCCGCAGCTGTTCCTCGGGGCTGATAGCCAGCCAGAATTTGGCAACGACGGCGCCGCCCACGGTGAGTTGTTCCTCGAACTCGTTTATCTCGTGGTATGCGCGCATCCAGTCGGCTTCGCTGCAGAATTTTTCCACGCGTTCGACCAGCACCCGGCCGTACCACGATCGGTCAAAGATGACGGTGTGTCCTCGTGGCGGAACGTGGCGCCAGAAGCGCCACAGATAGGGTTGGGCGCGTTCCTCTTCGCTGGGCGCGGCGATCGGCACCACATGGTAGTGGCGTGCATCCATGGCGCGGGTAATGCGACGGATGGTGCTGCCTTTGCCCGCCGCGTCCATGCCTTCGAACACCATCACCAGCGAGCGCTCGCGCATCTTGCGGTGCCGCATCAGCAGGCTCAACTCCCCCTGCAGTTTTTGCAGCTTGCGCTCGTAGTCCGGCTTGGCGAGCTTGCGGGTGTAGTCGGCCGAATTGAGCACATCGCGCTTGTCGATGGACGCCTGCGGCAGCGGCTCGGCCGGCGAGATTTTCGGCGCCTGCCCTTTCAGGCGGCGCTGCAGCGCCTCCAGCAACAATCGCCCGGCGGTGAGAGAGCGGTATTCGTGGTTGCTGCCTTCGATGATGTTCCAAGGGGCCTCGCCGGTGGAGGTCTCGCGCAGGGCCTTCTCGCAGACGCCGACAAATTCGTCGTAATGCTTGAAGTGCTTCCAGTCTTCTTTGGTCACCCGCCAGGCGGTCTTCTTTTTGGCAGAGAGTTCCTTGAGGC
>CAYSKY010000746.1:0-2105 GCA_964431425.1 uncultured Burkholderiales bacterium | reverse complement strand
GGCCATATTCGAGGCCTGCCTGTTGCGTTTCCGGCCGATCCTGATGACGACCATGGCAGCGCTGCTTGGCGCACTTCCATTGATGTTGGGCGGTGGCGTGGGCTCCGAACTGCGCCAACCCCTGGGTATCACCATGGTGGGCGGCCTGATTGTTTCGCAACTGCTGACGCTGTTCACCACACCGGTGATCTACCTCGCCTTTGATCGCCTGGCGCGTCGCGTCAACGGTGATGCGCCGGCCGGCCAGATCGAGCCGAAAGAGGGCGCGGCGTGAATATCTCTGAGCCGTTCATCCGCCGGCCGGTCGCGACCACGCTGCTGACCATCGGTGTCACGCTGGCGGGTGCCCTGGCGTTCCGGCTACTGCCGGTGGCGCCGCTGCCGCAGGTGGATATTCCGACGATCTCGGTCTCTGCCTCGTTACCGGGGGCTAGTCCGGAGGTGATGGCAGCAACCGTGGCCACGCCGCTGGAACGCGCCATGGGACGCATTGCGGGCGTCACAGAAATTACGTCCTCATCTTCGCTGGGCAGCACCAACATCGTGATGCAGTTCGAGCTGAACCGCAGCATCGACGGCGCGGCACGCGACGTGCAGGCCGCCATCCAGGCCGCCCGCGCCAGTTTGCCGTCCAGCCTGCCCAACAATCCGACCTACCGGAAGGTGAATCCGGCCGATGCACCGGCCATGATCTTCGCCCTGACGTCGGACTCCCTGTCGCCGGGCCAGATCTATGACATTGCCAACACCATCGTCGCACAGAAGATTGCGCAGGTAAGCGGGGTGGGGCAGGTGTCGGTGGGCGGCAGTTCCTCGCCGGCGGTGCGGGTGGAGTTGAACCCGACAGTACTGACCAAATACGCCATCGGCTTCAACGAAGTGCGCACGGCCATCCAGGCCAACAACGTCAACCGCCCCAAAGGCATAGTCGAAGACGGCGAGAAAAGCTGGCAGATTTACGCCAACGACCAGGCACGCTCAGCCAAGGATTACCTGCCCATCATCGTCGCCTATCGCAATGGCGCGCCGGTCCGGCTGGGCGATGTGGCGGAGGTGGTCGATTCGGTGCAGGACCTGCGCAACGCCGGGTTCGCGAATGGCAAGCCGTCGGTGGTGGTCGTGGTGACGGCGCAGCCGAACGCCAACATCATCGAAACCGTCGACCGGGTGACTGCATTGGTGCCGGAACTGCGCGCGTCGATTCCGGCGTCGATCGATTTTGATCTTGTGATGGAGCGCACCACGACCATCCGTGCCTCGTTGCGTGAGGCCGAGCGGACCATGGCCATCGCAGTCGGGCTGGTCATCATGGTGGTGTTCCTGTTCCTGCGTAACTGGCGCGCGGCGCTGATTCCGGCGGTCGCGGTCCCGGTGTCATTGGTGGGAACGTTCTCGTTCATGTATCTGGCCGGCTTCAGTCTCGACAATCTTTCGTTGATGGCGTTGACCATCGCCACCGGCTTTGTGGTGGATGACGCCATCGTGGTGCTGGAGAACGTCACGCGCCACATGGAGAAGGGCGTGCCGGCGTTCGAGGCCGCGCTCAAGGGCGCGCGTGAAGTCAGCTTCACGGTGCTGTCGATGAGCCTCTCGCTTATCGCGGTGTTCATCCCCATCCTGCTGATGGGCGGCATCATTGGCCGCTTTTTCCGGGAATTTGCGATGACCCTTTCCATCGCCATCCTGGTGTCGCTGGTGGTTTCGCTCACCACCACGCCGATGATGTGCGCGCGCCTGCTCAAACCTCATGCCGCCCCTGATCCGGCGCGGCCACCCGGCCGCCTGAGCCGCTGGAGCGATGCGTTTGCCGGTGCCATCAACCGTGGTTATGCGCGCAGCCTCGGCTGGGCGCTGCGTTTTCCATTCCTCGTCTTCCTCACCCTGGTTGCCACAGTCGGACTCAATTTCTACCTATATACCGTGGTACCCAAAGGCTTTCTGCCGCAGCAGGACACCGGCCGTATTTTCGGATTTGTGCAGGCCGACCAGAGCATTTCGTTCCAGGCCATGCGCTGCAAGATGGTCGAGTTTCTCGACATCATCGTTGCGGTTCCGGACGTGACCAACGTGGCTGCGTTCACCGGCGGAGGCCAGCGCAACACGGG